>JBEIQK010000164.1:0-10250 GCA_040376505.1 Alphaproteobacteria bacterium
CTGGCAAGGGTCGGCTGACTCACCCATCGCGAAGATGGACCCCAGGCCCGGGTCTGGGCGGCCTGCCCGTTGCTCGCCACGCTTTCGCCAACATCGCCGCCGGAAGGCTCCATATCGGGGCGAGCGCCCTCCCCTTTGTACGGGTTCAGCTCCGACGTGCAAGCTCTACGCCAATGGAATTACAAACCCTTGTCTAACCTCGACGAGGCGGACCCACCTCAGTGCGACAGCAGGTAGGCGATCAGGTCGGACTTCTCCTCCGCGGAGAGGGTGTCACAGCCGTAGGTGTGACCGCCATTGGTGAGGGCCGGCGTGTCGATCGGGACGCGCGGACCCTCCACGCAGAGCAGCTCGTCGAGGCTGGTGACCGACCCATTGTGTAAAAAGCGATCCATCGCCCAAAGGCCCACCAGCCGCGGCGACTTGAGGGCGTGGGTGACGGGGTCTTCGCTCATGTCGACGCCGCAGCAGGGCTCACCGTCCATGTCGGCGTCAAACCAGGCGGCGAGGGCGTCGTCGGTGCCGATCTCCTCGTAGCTGTAGAGCTTCAGACCGCTGCCGCGGGGGCCCTGGTGACACGCGATGCAGCCCGCCTCCACAAAGAGGTCGGCGCCCCGCTCGACGGTCGGCGCGTCGACGGCCGGCGCGGTGGGCGCTTGCAGCGACTCGACATAGGCGGCCAGCGGCTCCAGATCGGCGGCGGCCCAGTTGGCGCCGTCGCCGCCGCCAAGAGCGTCGAAGAGGCCGACGAAGTGCCGCAGCGAGGTGGTGTTGCCGGTCCAGCCGAGCATGGCGTGGGTCATGCCGGCGGCCTCGACCTCCGTCTCGGTGGGAATTCCCCACAGGGCGCTGATCTTGGAGACGGTGTGCGCCTCATCGTCGATCGGCAGGGGCTCGATGAGAAAGTCCATCGTGCCGGCCGGCCAGGCGGCGTAGTGCCCCTGGTTGTCCACCGAAAACTCCGGGATCTCCTCGGAGAGCAAGCCCATCAACGCGCCCAGAAAGGTGAGCTGCAGCCCCACATCGGCGGCGAGGTGGTCGAGCAAGGGCTGGATGGCCGCCTGGGCATCGGGGTGGATCTCGGCGCCCGTGACCGCCGACAGGGCCGCCAGCGGAAAGACCGCAAAGGCGAGGTTGAGCGGCCCATAGGCAAAGCGAAGGTTGGCCGCCCCCACGGCGAGGCGGCCATCGGGCAGGGCGCCCATATGGCAGGAGGCGCGGGTGAAGGCGACGCCATGGTCGCCCTCGACGAGGCCCAGGGGGTAGCCCTTGGCGGAGGTGGGGTCGGCGATGAGGCCATAGGCGGAGAAGGCGGGGCCCACCTCGTCGGAGAAGCTGGTGAGCAGCATGTCGACGAGGGCGGTGGGCACGCCGGCAGTGCCAAAGTCCTCGTAGAAGAACATCCACTTGCCGCAGCGCAGCTTGAGGGCGGTGTCGTCGGGGTTCGCGGCGTAGTCCTCGCAGGCGCCGACGAGGCCGCCGCCTTCGACGAGGTCCATGGCGTTGTCGGCGACGTTGGTGAGGCCCCCGTCGTCGACGGGCGGGCTGGCGAAGGGGTCGGCGGCGGCGGCCTCTTCCAGACCGGCGCTGTCTTCGGCCCCGCCGAGGTCTCCTGCGGCAGGGGCCTTGGGTGTCGCGCAGGCGAGAAGCAGGAGGGGCAGCATCGGGGGTCTCCAGGTCGAAGGACCCGCCCCATAATCTACCCCTCGGTCTATTACAAGGGGGCGCCGCCCGAAGGGAACGATTCAGCGCGACTCTGGCCGGCCGCTCACGGGCGCGGGGCGCCGCGCAGATCGGCCCAGAGCCCCCGCCCCAGGGCACCCAGCATCACTCCAGGCGCCGAGGCTTCGGCCAGAGACATCTGGCGACTGAGCACCAGCGAGGCCCGCCGCAGGTACTCGGCGTCGGTCATCATCCAGCGCAGCACGGTGCGGGCCACCCAGGGCGGCAGGTCTGTATAGATCTCCCGCTTCAGTCGCTCCATCGTGCCTTGAAACATCGGGCGGGTGACGGCAACCGCCTCGGCCGCGTAGCGCGCGCCGGCCTCCACCGCCGACACATCGCCGCGCTTCCAGTCGCCGAGGGCGCTGGCCAGGAGCTTGGCTTCGATCAGCGCGTCGTAGATGCCCTGGGCGTCGATCGAGTCCTTCTGGTGGAAGGCGTCGCCCACCAGGGCCCAGCCCGGGCCGGCGGCCTGTCGGTAGAGGTTGCCGATGCGCTTCATGCCCACCAGCTTGGAGCAGAGGGCGGCGCCGCCCAGCCGCGCCTCCAGGGTGGGGCAGCGGCGCAGCCCCGCGCGGTAGTGCTCGTCAATGCTCAAGCCGTCGGCGTTGTAGCGGTCGGCCCGGCCTTGGTAGACGATGGCCGAGCGGCCCTGGGTGGTAGGCATCACGATGGCGGAGTAGCCGTCGCCCGTGCTGTGAATCTGAATCGTAGTGGGATCCCCCTCGTAGGGTGCCACGCCGCGCCAGTAGCCATAGTGCAAGGTGGTCTCGACGTCGGCGCGCTGCTCGGTCACCGCAGCGCCGACCTCGCGGGCGACCGGGCTGTAGCGGCCGTCGGCACCGACAACCCAGGGAGCGGTGGCGGTCTGTCCATCGGAGAGCCGGACCCCACAGACCTCGCCGGCCGGGCCGCGCAGCAGGCCGTTGAAGGACACGCCTTCGAGGGCGGTGACGGTGGGCCGGCGGGAGAGGGCGCGCCACAGGGCCGTGTCGAGCAGGGCGCGATCGACCACATAGACATAGTCCCGACCGCCGACCGGGCTCACCGTCAGCGGGGCGCGGATGGCGCCCATCACCTCGATGACAAAGCGCCGCAGTCGCGGGGCGTCGCCGGCGTAGGCGGCCTCCTCCAGGCCCAACTCGTCGAGCAGGGCCATCGAGCTGTTGATCAGGAAGGGCACGCTGACCGGCGGGGCGCTGGGAAAGGTGTCGCGCTCGACGATCAGTACGCGCAGGCCCTGATCACCGAGGCGCATCGCCAGGGAGGCTCCGGCGGGGCGGCCGCCGACGATGATGACATCAAAGGGCTCTGAGAGGGGGGGCGTGGACATGGCTGGACAGTATCCAGAAAGCCTCCTTCGGTCGATGGCGAGGGAGGAGGCTCCCCAAGGGCCCCATTGGGGCGCTCAGGCGAACAGCGCGGAGCTGGCGTCGACGATGGCGAAGGGGTCGCAGCCGTAGAGGTCGGCGCCGCTGAAGGGCGTGAGCTCGCAGAGGCGCAGCCGACCGTTCACGCGGGCCACATCGATCACCCCGACCGGCTCGGGCAGCCCCACTTCGCGGGCGACCGCGGCGGCGAAGTCCCAGGGGGCGCCGGTGGCCGGGGCGGGGTGGGCCTGCCGACCGGCGGCGACATAGGCGCTGCCGGTGATCACCGCGCCGCCCACCACGACAAAGCGCCACTCCTGCTCGACCGCTGCGATCGGCGCCACCACGATGGGGAGGTCGAGATCGTCGTAGTAGAAGCCGTGATCGAGATCGGCGGCAGTGCGCGGCCCCGCCGGCAGCACCCGGCCCGAGAATGGCTTGAGCGGGCTGTCGGGCCGCACAAAGACGGGAGAAGTCCCCGGCCCCTCGGCGAGGAAGGCCCGAACGGTAGTCAGTCGCCAGCCCTCCTGCAGCAGCCATTCGGCGGCCCGCGGGTACCAGGCCGAGCAGCACAAGGCCTCGGTTGCGCAGTAGGCGCCGGGGGCGCCCGGCAGCTCCCGCCGAATCCGATCGGCGGTGGCGAGGCTGCCATGAAAGAGCACCGGCTCGCCGACTCGAGCGGGCCAGCCGCCCTCCTCCCACCAGGCATCGTCCCAGCGGCGGAGGCGGTGGCCACGGGCACGCACCGCCGGCCCCAGATCAAAGCCCGAGGCGAAAACGCCGGACTCCAGCACCCAAAGCATCGGTCCTCCTGCGCAACGCGCGGTGGCGGCGAGCCGGTCGTTGGTCTCCGCTCAGGGGACGGTGAGCTGCCCGGCGGTGGCGGCGCTGTAGCCGTCGCCGCTCCCGCCGCCGCTGCAGCCCGACCCCCCCAGATCGCAGTAGGTCCACGAGGCACCACTGTCCACGCTCACCCGGCCGCAGTAGTCGTAGGCCCCCGCGGTTGAGGGCGCGGTGAAGGTGCCGGTGTACTCGTCGTTGGCGAGGTCTCCGGGGGAGAGGCCGTCCTTGTCGACGTTGTAGGCGGCGCTGCTCCAGGTACAGCCGGCGGCGCCGGCCGGATCGCTGCCGTCGGGCCCCACGCCAAGCTGCACGGTGACGCCGGCCCCGCGGCCGGCCCCCTCGGTGACGCCGCCCTGGTAGACCCAGACATAGAGATCGGCGCTGGCGGCGCTGGCGGCCACGGTCTGTGTACAGGGCCACTGGACATGGCAGTAGTCCACCGGGGTGACGGGCACCGCGGTGTCGCTGGTGTCACCCCCCGTGCCGCCGCCATCGGTGGTGCCGCCGTCGGTCGTGCCGCCGCCATCGGTGCCGCCGCCGTCGGTGGTGCCACCGTCGGTTGTGCCGCCGTCGGTGGTGCCGCCGTCCGTGGTGCCGCCGTCGGCCGTGCCGCCGTCGGTGGTGCCATCGTCGCCGGCGCCGGCGTCCACATAGGTGAAGGCGATGCTGGCGGTGGCGCCGTCGCCAGGACGCACGGCAGCGACGTTGGCGGGCCCGGAGAGCCCGGGCGGGGTGGCGCAGTCGATCTCCACGCTGGAGAGCACGGTCAGGGTGGCGCAGGCGGCCCCGCCCACGGTCACCTGCATGTCCTCGGTGAAGCCGGCCCCGCCGAGGGTGACGTGGGTGCCCCCCTCCACGGGGCCCTCGGAGGGCACGATGGCCGCGAGGCTGAGGGTGGGCAGGCTGTCGCCGCCGTCGGTCTTGTCCTTGTCGAAGGTGCCCATGTCGCCGCCAGCGCAGGCGACGAAGATGGCCAGGGGGAGGAGGCGGTGCATGGGGGCTCCGTTCAGGTCGTGTGCAGGCGGGCGCCGGACTGGGGATCAAAGCGCAGCGCCCGCGAGAAGCCAAAGGAGATCGGCCCGCGCGGCGGGGGCGGGCCCTCAACGCGGGCCACGAGCCGCTCCTCGCCCACGCGCAGGTGAACAAAGCTCTCAAAGCCCATCGACTCCACCACCTCCACGAGGCCGGTGTGGGGGCCCTGGCCCAGGGTGATCTGGTGGGGCCGCACTCCGATCACCGCGTGGGGATCGAGGTTTCGGAGAAAGCTCATCGCCGGCGAGCCGATGAAGCCAGCGACAAACTGGTTGTCGGGCTCCTCGTAGAGTTGGGCGGGGGTGCCCACCTGCTGCAGCTTGCCGGCGTTCAGCACGGCGATGCGGTCGGCCAGGGTCATCGCCTCCACCTGATCGTGGGTGACGTAGACCATGGTGGTGCCCAGGCGGTGGTGCAGCCGCTTGATCTCCACCCGGATCTGGGCGCGCAGGCCGGCGTCGAGGTTGGAGAGGGGCTCGTCAAAGAGGAAGACCTGCGGCCGGCGCACGATCGCCCGGCCCATCGCCACGCGCTGGCGCTGGCCGCCCGACAGCTCGCGGGGGTAGCGGTCGAGCAGCTTGCCGAGCTCGAGCAGGCCGGCGGCCTCGTCGACGGCGCGGGTGATCTCCGCCGGGGCGACCTTGCGCAGAGAGAGGGCAAAGCCCATGTTCTCGCGCACCGTCATGTGCGGGTAGAGCGCGTAGCTCTGAAAGACCATCGCCACGTCGCGATCGCGGGGAGCGACGTCGTTTACGCGCCGATCGCCGATGAGCAGATCGCCGCCGGAGACCGCCTCCAGGCCGGCGATGCAGCGCAGCAGCGTGCTCTTGCCGCAGCCCGAGGGCCCAACCAGCACGAGCAGCTCGCCGTCGGCGACCTCGATGTCGACGCGGTGAAGGACCGGGACGGCCCCATAGGACTTGTGAACTCCAACAAAGCGAACGCTGGCCATGGGCGGCAGCCTACCGCAATTCCGGGCCGGCGGCGCGGTCAGAGCTCGGCGTTGCGCTGAGTGGCGCGGGCAGCCTGGCGCTGGCGCTCGACCTCCTCGCGCAGCCCCTCGCGCTCCAGCAGCTTGGACAGGGCCGAGGTGCTCATGCCCAACTCGACGGCGGCGGGGCGCTGCACGAACTTGTGCCGGCGCAGCGCCCGCCAGACCTGCTCTCGGCGCAATTGATCGAGCACCGGCCGGTTTTCGGCGAAGACGGGCTCGGGCATGGCGCCCTCCCCTTCGTCCACCATGCCGAGCATCGGCAGGGTCTTCTCCTCCACGACCCCCTCGTGGGAGCGCGCATAGCCGGCGGCGCGCTCGGCGAAGGAGTCGAGCTGGCGCAGGTTTCCGGGCCAGCTCCAGGAGGTGATGCGCTGGAGGGCCCGCGGGCTGAAGATCACCTCGGGGCTCTCGCCGCCATGACGCTCCAACATGCCGCGCAGGTAGAGGTAGGTCGCCTCAGCCCCGCGCTCGCTCAGGGGGGGCAGGCGGATGTGGATGCGGCTCATTCGGTACCAGAGGTCCTCGCGGAAGGTCTCCTTCCAGCGCCCGCGGTCGACCTCGGCGTTGGTGCCCAGGATGATGTGAAGCGGGCCGCCGATGGGCTGGCTGGCCCCGGTGAGCTGGCCAAAGTGGCGGTTTGGCAGCTCCAGGAGGGGCAGGAGGATCTGTTCGCCATTGTCGCCGAGGTTCTGCACCTCATCGAGAAAGAGGGCCTTGCCTTCGCGCAGACAGCGCTGGATGGCCCCTTCTCGCTTGACGGCGCCGGTGAACTCACCGCGATCCTGGCCCATCAACAGGGTCACCAGCTTGTCGGGATCGCCCCTGCGCAGCACCACCACCTCGATGCCGCGCTGGCCGAGGAGCTCCTGGGCGATTCGCCGCGCCATCACGCTCTTGCCGGCGCCGGTGGGCCCCGAGATGAGCAGGTTCGACTGGCCCGTGCCCTTGAGCAGCGACAGGTTGTACGACACCTCCTCTGACAAGGCACGGCTGGTGGTGAGCACCCCGTAAAGGTCGACCGGCTCGGGCAGGGCGTCGGGGTGGGAGCGGCCGCTCAACAGGGGCAGGAAGCGGCCCACGCTGGCCGCGAGGCGCTGCATCAGCCGAACGTCGGCCTCGGTGAAGCGGTTGGCCCGGTGGCGATCGTCGACGTACAGCGCGCCCACCGCCTTGCCGCCGCTGGGGATGGCGACGGCGAGCAGGCTCTTGAGCTCCATCGTTCGCACGGTCACCGAGCGGGCGCGCAGGGCGCTGTCGGCGAAGGCGTCGGCCGAGAGCCAGACATCCTCGGGGCGCTTGATGCGCTGGAGCACCTCGGTGCTGATCCCGGCCGCCTCGGCGCCGGCCAGCTCCTTGTAGGCGAGCTGCTGGCCGAGCCCGGGGATGCGCAGGATGATGAGGACGCGGTGGGCGCCGAGGCTTTGGGCCACCAGCTTCGCCAGGGCGCCGGGGAAGGCGTTGGGATCGTGCATCGCCTCGGTCAGGGCCACCACCCCTTCGAGGTTGGCGCCGGGGCCGTCCAGCAGCCGATCGTGGAGCATGGCCGCGGCGGCGGCCTCGGGCATGCCGCGCAGGAGGTCGGCGGCCCGCTCCAGGTGGGCCCGGCGCGCCGAGAAGTCCTCGGGATCGAGATCCTCGCCGGCGGCGGCCAGCAGCACCTCGCCCACGTCGAAGCGCTCCAAGGGCTCGGGATCGGCGGGCAGATCGGCCGCCGCGGCGGCGAGGCGCTGGCGGGCAGCGCCGAGCAAGGCGCGACCGGCCAGGGACTCGAGCAGGGCGCGCAGGGCCGGCACCCGCGGACGGGGCAAGAAGGCCAGGGTGGGGCCGACCTCGGCGTGGCGCCCGAGGGCGAGCAGGCACTTGGCGAGGCCGATGCCCACCGAGACCGCCAGCTCCGGAGAGATCTCGGGGAGCGGCACCGAGGAGAAGGCGGCGAGGCCCTCTTCGAGGCGGCCCTTGGCGAGCAGCAGCCGGCCCCGCAGCTCGGCGGCGCGGGCCGCGGGCTCTCCCTGGGCGCTGGGGCCGATCAGCGCGCAGACCGCCTCGACATGGGGCTCGGCGGCGGTGTGGCGGCCCGAACGCAGCTCGAGATCGCCGATCGAGTACCGCAGGCGCAGGATGAGGCTGCGATCGGAGAGGCCCTCGGCCTGCTCCAGGGCTGCCCGGTAGAGGCGCCGGGCGTCGCGGCCGCGGCCCAAGCGCTGGAGCAGGTTGCCGTGGTTGAGGCGGTAGCCGGCGGCCCGCAGGGCGTCGCCCTCCTGGTCGGCCCGCTCGATCGATCGGCTGAAGAGGCGGTCGGCGCCGGCCATGTCGTCGAGGCGCTCCCGGCACCGGGCGGCGGCGTTGAGGGTGAGGGAGGAGAGCGGCCGGGCCAGCGTTGGGTCATCCACCTGATCGAGCACGGCGGGGAGCCAGTCGGGGCGCTGGTTCTGGAGGAGCCGCCCCAGGCCGATCGTCACCTGCGCCTCGATCAGCTCGGGGCGGTGGTCGCCCGCCGGGTGGAGGGCGGCGGCCTCGGAGCTGGCGGCCTCGGCGGCGCCGAGGTTCTTGCGAACCAGGGCGATCTGGGCCCGCTCCAGCAGCAGCCCCACGGTGCGGGCCTCGGCCAGGGCCGCTTCGGCCTCCGCCTCGGCCTCGGCGATCTTCTCGGCCCGGCGCAGCACACGCACCAGCCGCAGGCGCTCGTCGGGGCTCGGGGCGTCGAGACCGCGGAGGAGCTGGGCGGCGCCCTGGAGATCGCCGTCCTCCTCGCGCAGGGCGGCCAGCATCGAGCGGGCCCGTCGGTCGCCCCGCGCGGCGCACAGGCCGATCAGCGAGGCGGCGGCGCTGCGTTGGCCGGCGATCGGGTCTTGCAGCCCTTCGAGGGCCGCCGTGGCCCGCTCCCAGTCACCCAGGCGGGCGGCGGCGAGGCCGAGCCAGATCGGGTCGGCGGCGAGGGGCAAGGCCGAGAGCACCCCCCGCGCCGCGGCGGCCGCCTCCCCGCCGAGCGAGGCGCTGCCGCCATCGCGGAGGAGCAGGCGGCCATCGCCCCCCCACTCCGCCCGCTGGGAGGCGACGAGGCGGGCGAGGAGCGACCGCCACTCCGCCGGAAGCGCGTCGTGGAGCGCGCGCGGGAGCCCGTCGAGGAGCTCGGCCACCTCATCGCCGAGGGGGAAGGCCGCATCCGCCTCGCCCACCCGGGAGGCCCCGGCCATGCGGACGAGGCGGCCGGGGTTGCCGCCGGCTTGGGCCACCCGCTCGCGCACCGCCTGGGGCGAGACCACGCCGAAAAAGCGCACCAGCTCGCTCATCTCCGCCGGTTCAAGCGAAGGGAGCGGCAGGCCCTCGTGGTGGGGGATCGGCCGCTGCGAGGCCCAGACGAGGCTGTGCCCGGCGGCCACCAGGGCGGGCCCCAGCGCCGCCAGCGCCTCCCGCTGCTCGGGGCTGCGCTCCTCCCGGCGGCCGGCGAAGAAGATGGCGGGGGGGTGGGCCGCGGTGGCCAGCGTCGTTCGCGCTCCTTCTACCCAAGCCGGGCTGCCCGGACGGGCCAGCGGCGTCTTGGCGCGAAGGCCGATGAAGCCGTCGAGGACCTCGACCGGATCGACCTCGCTCGCGTCCACCCACATCGGCTCGTCGGCGCCAGGCCCAAAGAGGGCCGCCCGGACGAGGCGCGAGCGCCCGGCGCCGGCCTCTCCAAAGACCGCGATGGCGGCGCCGCGGGCCACCTGGGTGCGCAGTCGATCGACGAGCTCGGCACGCCCCAGAAAGGGCGGCTGACCGGGGTGAACCCATACGCGGGTGCCGGCGGCCTCCAGGCGCTCGATGACCTCCATTCCATCGCGGGGTCGCTGCGGCGCGGCCGGCGCGAGCAGGCTCTCGGCGAGGCGAGCCAGGGCCAGCGGCACGCCCGGCCGGGCCGCCCGCACCGGAATGAAGCGCCCACCGAGGATGGCCCGCCGCAGCTCGGGGCCTTCTAAAGCGCCGAATGGTCTATTCTGTACAAGAAGCTCATATAAGATTGCGCCCAAGCTAAAGAGGTCGGAGGCGACCGCCGCGGCCAGCCCCTCCAGCACCTCTGGCGCGGCGTAGCCCAAGGTTCCTCCGGCCTCTCCGGGGCCGGCGTCGATGGGCCGCGCCGAGCCCAGATCGAGGAGGACGACGCCGTGCTCGCCCACAAAGACATTGTCTGGCTTGAGATCAAGGTGCAGCAGCCCGCGCCGGTGCAGGTAGGTGACCGCGTCCAAGAGCTGCCCAAAGGCGGTGAGCCGCACCGCCAGGGGCTCCGCGGCCAAGGCCTCGGTGATCGGCGC
>JBEIQK010000448.1:0-5420 GCA_040376505.1 Alphaproteobacteria bacterium
CAGCGGCGTCGCCCGCAAGGGCCCCCGCGCGCGGGGCACCTGGGTGGAGGTCGTCTAGGCCGCCGCCCCCGCGCCGCGCGCCGCGGGGCCCGCTCCGGCCGCCCTGGCCCCGTCCCCCCTTCGCGAGCGCCTGCCCATGCTGCGCCGGCCGGTGGGTCCTGAGGTGAACTCTCTGGCGGAGCAGGACGCCAGCGCCGAGCTCGTCGCAGATGTGGCCGTGCAGAGCGCCCGCACCCGCGGCAGCCTCGCCCGCCGGGCCACCGCCCGCAGCGTGGTGGGGGAGCCCCGTCGGCGCTCTGGCCTGCCCCAGGTGGTCGGTGAGCGTCGCCTGACGCCGCTGCACGAGGCGCCCGTGGTGGTCGCCGTGGACGAGGTCCCCGTGCGCCGCGCCGGCGCCCGCGCCGAGTCTGCGGAGGCCGGCCCGCGCAGCCTCCTCCCGCGTGTCGGCGTGGCCGTGCGGCCCGCCTCGCGGATGGCGCGGCCCCTCGTGGAGGGCTCGGTGATCGCCCTGCCGAACGAGGCGGAGCTCGCTTCGAACACGCCAGAGGCCGTCTCCCGCGTGAAGCGGGCCTCCCTCTCGGAGCGCCCGGCGCCGCAGGCCGCCACGCCCTCCCTCGCTGCGCGTGTGGAGGCGCGAGCGGTCGCGCCGAGCCCCACGGGCCGCAGCTCGGAGCGCCCAACCCAGCGGGCCGAGGCCAGCGCGGTCTCAGCGCCCACCTCCCGCCGCGCCCGGCTCCAAGCGCCGGAGGCTGTGGGCCTGAGCCCCGTTGCGCCCCCCGTCGTTGAAGCGCCTGCGGCGCCGGTCGCCGGCTCGTCGCGGGTCGCCGCGCCCCGCCTCAGCCCGGTGCGCCAGGCTCGGGCTCGCCTTCACAACGCCGCCGCGCCGGCGGTGCAGGGCGTCCAGGTCTCGGTGGTGCCCTTCGCTGCGCCGCGGCTGGCCCCGGTCTCCCGTCGGCCCGCCCGTTGGTCCTGGTCGGTGACCCCGCCCGTGGTGGCCGAAGGTGTGCGCAGCCGCCCCGAGCCGCGCAGCCGCCTCGTCGGAGACGCGCCCGCCAGCGCCCGGATCGCCCCTGTGGCCGCGCCTGTCGCCGCCTCTGCCGCGACGGCGGAGCGCTCGACCTCTCCCCGCTCGCTCTCGGTGGGCCTGCCCTCCACGCGCCTGGAGCCCCAGGCCGCGGCCCCCGTCCTTCGACGCCCGCGGGTGCGCACCCTGCATGTTCCGAGCAGCGTCTTCGCCGAAGGCCGCGGCAGCCGTGTGCCCCTCGTCGGCATGTTGGCCCAGCAGGCGGCCTCCCCGGTCTCGGCGGAGGTTCGCGAGGCCATCGTCGCGCTGGCCACCCGCCGCAGCCGCCCGGGTCCCGCCACCTACACCCGCCTCGCCGGGAACACGCGGGTGGAGGTCGTCTTCGCCGATGGCCCTGCCGCTTCTCCCGCGGCGGCTTCGCTGCCGCCCGCCAGCGCGGCGCCGGGTCGTCGAACTGCGGTGTCCTCGCCGTCCGTTGGCGCTGCGCCCTTCCCGCGCGCCGTGTCTGCGGCGGCGGCACCGGCGCCCGGTCGCGTCGCCCGGGTCCGCTCGGCGGTCTCGCGCGCCATCCGCGCCGGCAGCCCGCTCACCTGGGCCACCGTCCGCACCCTGCAGGGTCTGACCGACGTGAGCCCCGGCCAGCCGATGTGGCTGCCCGGCAGCGCCGCGGCGGCCCCCTCGCTCGGCAGCGCGCTGACGGAGCACATGGAGGCCGTGGAGTCCACGACGGGTCGGGCGTCGATGCCCGTTCGCGCGACGCGGCTCGGCGCCGACGCGCCGGGGGCCTCGGTGGTGAGCCCAGCAGCGATGCTCTCGCAGCCCGAGGCCATCCCGGGGGCGCCCTCTCCGGCTACGCCGACGCGGGGGCCCCGCCGTCTCCGCCAGCCTTCGGGTCGGGGTCGGTACCTGAGCCGCAGCCCGGAAGGTCGCTTCGTGCCGCGCGCCAACACGGGCCCGCGTCCGGCCGCCGTGGCCGGCCCAGCCCAGGTGCTGCCGCAGGCCCCCGGCCTCGACGTCGCGGTGGACCCCACCGCCCACTCCGCCGAGACCGCCCGCCTCTCCCGGTGGACGGGCCAGGGGCAGGTGGTGCAGCGGGCCAACGGCGGTCCGCGGGGCGCAGGCGGCCTCGATCACACCCTCGACGCCGTCGAGCGCGGTGAGATCGACGGCGCGCTGCCGGTCTGGGCCCGTCGCTCTGCCGGCGAGCCGCTGGTGCGCGGCAGCGGCGGCGACCTCATCGCCGCCCTCGCCAAGGCCGACGCGCCCGAGGAGATCATCCGGGTCATCGTCGAGCGCGGCGCTTCCCTCGGTGCGGTGGCGGCGGCCCTGCCCCGCCCGATGCTCCAGGTGATCGAGCACATCCGCGCCGAAGCGCAGGCCGAGCGCCTCCTCGACGAGGCGGGCGGCGGCGACGCGGCGGATCTCGCCGGCTCCACGCTGCGCCAGGCGGCGTCCCCGTCGGCCGGCGGCAGCAGCGGCGGCGGCGGCGGCTTCTCCCGGTCAAGCGTGCGGGTGGTGCGCGGCTTCACCAACCTCGGTCGGGGTGCCAAGGCGCAAGACGGCCTGGGCATGAACAAGATGACCAAGCTCGCGCGAAAGCTGCAGGATCTGATCCTGCTCGCCGAGAACCAGCAGCGGGACGCGGCCCGGCGGCAGGTGAGAATGGCCGAAGACAGCGTCGCGGCGCGGTCCGAAGGCCAGGGCTCACCGGCCGCACCCGGCGCCTCGGGCAACCGTCAGATCGATCTCGAGGCGCTCTTCCACGAGGTGCTGGAAGGGGCGATGCGTGAGATGGAGCTGCGCCGTGAGCGGCGCCAGGAGGAAGGCGATGAGCGCAATGTCTGGTGGTAGCCTGGAGAAGGCCGTCTTTCAGAGCAAAGACACGGGGGCCTCCATCACGGTCCAGTACAACCCCACGAACTTCCAGTTCAGCAAGCCGGTCTCCTGGAAGGAGCACGACGACCAGGGCAAGGAGTCGACCCTCGAGTACCAGAAGAACTCGCCGGCCTCGATGTCCTGTGAGCTCATCTTCGACGCCACCGCCTCGGGCGGCGACGTGCGCTCGACCTGGGTGAACGGCATGCTCGCCTTCACCAACCCCGAGGTGCCCGTGGAAGGGAGCCTCGAAAAGAAGCGGCCCCACCGCGTCACCTTTCAGTGGGGCGCCTTCAACTTCCTTGGCGTCATCGAGTCTCTCGAAGTGTCGTACCTGATGTTCGCCTCGAACGGAAACCCCGTGCGGGCCAAGGTCGGCGTCAAGATGAAGGAGTGGACCCCGGAGTCCGCCTACAGCGGCGGCGCGGGTGCGGCCGGCTACACCGTCGGCAAGGTCAAGCTCGTGACCGTGGGCGCCGGCGACACCATCACCTCCATCGCGATGAAGAACGGCACCACCGCGCAGGCCATCTGCGACGCCAACAACATCAGCGATCCCGTCAACATCAGCATCGGCATGGTCCTCGCCATCTACAACTGATCCGAGGATCCCGGAGGCCAGATGTCCAGCGACGTCAAAGGGGCGACCTCGTTTGAGGTCACCATCGGCGGCACCACGTTCAAGCAGTCGGAGAGCAAGGGGCTGGAGAGCCTCGTGTTTGAAGACCACATCGACATGGTGAACATCCTCACCGTCCGCATCGGCGGCGCAGAGGAGCAGCCAGAGTGGAACTTCAACATCGGCGATGAGGTCAAGCTCAAGCTCGGCGAAGGGCGGCAGGTCTTCGAGGGCGAGGTCGTCTCGATGGAGCCGAGCTACCAGGTGGAGGGCGTGTCCAGCACCTCCATCCGCTGCCTCGACAAGATGCACCGGCTCGGACGCGGCCGAAAGACCCGCTTCTGGGAGAAGAAGAAGGACTCCGACGTGGTCTCCGAGGTGGGCGCCGAGTGTGGCCTCTCCGTCTCGGCCGACGCCACTGAGGAGACCCACGAGTACATCCTGCAGCGCAACGAGACCAACATCGCCTTCATCAAGCGCCTCGCCGCCCGCAACAACTACACGGCCAGCGTGAAAGAGGGCAAGCTGGAGTTCAAGAAGGCCAGCTTCCAGGGCAGCGCCATCGACGTGAAGATGGGCGAGAACCTGCGCTCCATGCGGATGAGCTTCAACAGCATGGATCAGGTCCAAAAGGTCGTTGTGCGCGGCTGGGACATCACCAAGAAAGAGGAGATCGTCGGTCAGGCCTCGCTGGGCGACATCACCGCCATCGGCGGCGGCTCCAAGGGTGCCGAGGTCTCCTCCAAGTTTGGCGACGCCACCGCCTACATCACCGATGTGCCCGTCTCCACGCAGTCCCAGGCCAACCAGGTCGCCAAGGCCGAGCTCGAGCGCCTCGCCCGGCAGTTCTGCCATGGCAGCTGCTCGATCAAGGGCAACGACACCGTGATGGCCGGCAGCACCGTGAACTTCTCCGGCGTCAACAAGAACGGCAACGGCAAATTCTTTGTGCTCGGCACACGACACATCGTGAGCAACCGGAGTGGCTACACCACGGAGATCATGTTCTGTAGCAACACGCTGGGAACCTGATCCGGACGGGTGATGACCATTCGCAAGGAATTCCTCGGGAGAGGGTTCGCCTTCCCCTTCCACTTCGACCTCGCCAACGGCGGGGTCGCGCTGTCGGAATACGAAGAGAACATCCGCCAGAACATCTCGATCATCGTCGGCACCCGGCCCGGGGAGCGGCAGATGTTGCCGAACTTCGGGTGTCGCATCCACGAGCTCCTCTTTGCCCCGGACACCCGCGCCACCGCCATGACCGCGGCTCGCCACGTTGAAGAGGCGATCCGCATGTGGGAGCGGCGCGTGGAGGTCGAGAAAGTCGACGCACGCATCGACGTGTCGGGGGCCATCCGGGTCGAGGTGGTGTACAAGATCACCTCCACGGGGGCGGTCGAACGCCTGGAGCATCTGGTGTCCAGCACGCCCGGCTCCGCCGGCCCCCCCCGCGCCACGCTAGCCCACTCACCGGAATCCGTCGCCCATGCCCATCAAGCCGCCCAATCTGGACGACCGGCGCTACGCAGATCTGGTCAAGGAAGCGCGGGCCCTGATCCCGCAGTACTGCCCGGAGTGGACCAACCTCTCCGACGCTGACCCCGGCATCACGCTGGTGCAGCTCTTCGCCTGGATGACCGAGCTCACCATCTACCGGTTGAACCGCGTCCCAGACAAGACCTACATCCACTTCCTCAATTTCATCGGGGAAGAGCGCAAGCGGGCCCGGCCGTCGGTGGCGCCGATCACCTTCCTGCCGCGCCTCGATCGCGCCGTGGAGCTGCCGCCTTTCGTCAAGGCCAGCACCCGCCAGCGCGAAGACAACGTCGCTTACGATCTGGTCACCACCGACCGCATCACCGTTCACAACAGCCGCGTGCTGCGGGTGATGGCGGTGCG
>JBEIQK010000293.1:0-7374 GCA_040376505.1 Alphaproteobacteria bacterium
GCCGCCCCATGTCCATCAGGTCTCGGCGGGTGCGACGGTGATCGCCAACCTCTCGGCCTCCAATTTCACCCTGGGCAAGAGCGAGCTGCGGCGAATGCTGGCCCGCGCGGCCTCCGACCGCGGAAAGTGCGCCTACCTCTATGTCGCCGCTGGGCCGGGTGAGTCGAGCACCGACCTCGCCTTTGACGCCGATGCCTTTGTGTATGAAAACGGGGCCGAGCTGGCGGCCTCCCGCCGCTTTGCCCGCGAGGGGCAGCTCGTGGTTGCCGACATCGACACCGAGGGGCTGCAACACGAGCGCCTGCAAACCAGCACCTTCGGCGACTGCGCGGCCTTTCATCGCAAGGAATTCCGCCGGATTGACTTTGTGGCGGGCCCCGACCCTGCAGGCCTGCGGCGGGCGGTGGCGCCGCATCCCTTCATCCCGAAGGATCCGTCCACCCTGGCCACCCGCTGCTGGGAGGTCTTTGAAATTCAGACCAACGCCCTGGCCACCCGGGTGGCGGCGATCGGTCGGCCGCGCCTCGTGCTCGGTCTCTCCGGCGGGCTCGACTCCACCCAGGCGGCGCTGGTCTGTGCCCAGGCCTTGGATCTGCTCGGTCGGCCGCGCAGCGACCTGCTCTGCGTGACGATGCCGGGCTTTGGCACCACTTCGGGCACCCGTACCAACGCCGAGCTCCTCGCCTTGGCGCTGGGGGCGCGCTTTGTCGAGGTGGGGGTGGGGGAGCTGTCGCGGGCGGTGCTCTCGGACATCGGCCACCCCGCCGGCGCGGAGACGGTGGAGGGGCTGCTGGAGCGCCTGCGGGCCCATCCCGAGTGGGGCGACATCACCTTGGAGAACGTGCAGGCCCGGCTGCGCACCCTGGTGTTGATGAGTGTGGCCAACCGCGAAGGGGGCCTCGTGGTGGGCACGGGCGACCTCTCGGAGAAGGCGCTGGGCTGGTGCACCTACGCGGGCGACCACATCTCCATGTACGACGTGAACGCCGGGGTGCCGAAGACCCTGATGCAGTTCGTGGTGCGCTGGGTGGCGGCTGAGCGTTGTGGACAGTGGACGGCCGGCGCGCCGGATGCCCTGCGACAGACCTTGTCGGACATTCTGGCCACGCCGATCTCGCCCGAGCTGCTGCCGGCCAACGCCGAGGGGCAGATCGCCCAGCTCACCGAAGGGGCGATCGGCCCCTACGAGCTGCACGACTTCTACCTGCACCAGATCGTGCGCTTTGGCGCGCGCCCAGGGCGGGTGGTGGACCTCGCGGCGGTGGCCTTTGGCGGGCGCTACGACCGCGCCACGATCAAGCGCTGGCTTGAGGTCTTCTACCGGCGCTTCTTCTCGGCCCAGTTCAAGCGCTCCTGTGCTACCGACGGCCCGAAGGTGGGCACGGTGGCGCTCTCGCCGCGGGGAGACTGGCGCATGCCGAGCGACGCGCGGGTGGGCCTCTGGCTCAAAGACCTGGCGACCGTGCCCGACTGATCGGCGTCAGGGCGGCGGGCTTGTCGAGGGGGCCTGGCGTGACGACATCCTGGGCGCCGGAGGTCCTCATGCAACCGTTTACCCTTCGCTGCGCCGCCTGTGGCGGCCTCAATCAGCTCCCCGCCGCGCGCCTCTCCGCGGGGCCTCGTTGTGGGCGCTGCAAGGCCGAGCTGGATGTCGAGGCGCAGCCCCAGGAGCTCGATGATGATGCCCTGGAGCGCCTGATCGCCCAGTCACCGGTGCCGGTGCTGGTGGACTTCTGGGCGCCCTGGTGCGGCCCTTGCCGGATGGTGGCCCCCCACCTCGCGGCCCTGGCGAAGAGCCACGCCGGTCGTCTCGTGGTGGCCAAGATCAACACCGACACGCACACGCGCTTCGCCGGCCGCCTCGGGGTGCGGTCGATCCCCACCCTGGCCGTCTACAAGGGTGGGCAGCTCCTCAAGGCCGAGCCGGGGGCCCGCACCGGCGCGCAGCTTCAGGCCTTTGTGGCGCCAGCCCTCGCCTAGAGCAAGCGCCGGCCGAGTGGATCGTAGGCGGAGACGTGCACCGCTGCGGCGGGGCTGTGATCCAGCGATTCGCGGTAGAGCGACCAGATCATCGCCGGCAGGAAGGACCCGCCCAGGCCAGCGACCCGACGGTCGAGGGTGGCCTCGTGAACAAAGCCGAGGCGGCGTGCGACCGCGGCGGAGCGCTGGTTCTCAGGCAGGCAGCGCAGCTCGATGCGATCGAGCTTCATCGAGCGCAGGCCCACCTGACACAGGGCGGCGGCGGCCTCGGTGACATAGCCCTGGCCGCTGTGGTCCTGATCGATCCAGAAGCCCACCTCCAGGGCGCCCGGGCCGAGGCGTCTGTACAGGCCGATGTTGCCGATGGGCTCACCCGCGTGGGTGAACATGCCGAAGGTGAGGTCGGTCTGGTTGAGGTGTTCGCGGGCCCAGGTGGTGATGAGGCCGAGGTAGCCCTCCAGGCTGGGGATCTGTTCAGCCCAGGGCATCCAGGGCAGCAGGTGGGACTGGTTGCGGGCGGCCAGGGCGCGGAGGCGCTGGCTCTCGATCGGCAGCCAGGGGCGCAGGCGCAGGCGGGGGGTGTCGATCCAGGCCGGCCAGGGCAGGGCCCCCTCGTCGCGCCAGAGGCGGGCGGGCCGATGTTCGGCGCGGAAGGCCTCGAGATCGGGGTCGTTGGGGTAGGCGACCCGATCTCCGGGCTGGCGCTCGCCGATCACCAGCAGCACGGCCTCGTCGGGGCCGGGGTTCTCGATGGTGTGGGCGATCTGGGTGCCGGCCCGCAGGCTGAGGTAGGCGCCGGGGCGCAGGGGGGTGCGCTGCACGGGGCCGCCGGGCTCCTGCCAGCAGAGCACGGGCTGCCCGGTGAGCACGTAGACGGCTTCTTCTTCGAGGCTGTGGGCGTGCAGGCGGCTGGTGCGGCGCCCGGGCGGCAGGCGCTCTCGCCAGGCGCCCAGGCGGGCGCTGCCGGCGGCGCGGCCGAGATCGCGACCGAAGGAGAGGCCCTCGGCCTCGAAGGGGGCGGGGTAGCGGCCTTCGATCTCGGGCAGGTCGTCGGCGAAGCGGAGGAAAGGGGGCTCGGCCACGGGGGCTCCTTGACACAAAAGGGAGGCTTGGATAGCACGCGGTCCTGCTCTTTGGTGTGTTCCATCGTGTTGAGGTGCCTGCGCAGCCCTGGGTGTTCAACCCAGGCGCGCGGGTGAAACGGGAAGTCGGAGGCGATCTCTTCGCCGAGCCGACGCGGCCCCCGCCACTGTGACTGGGGACGACCGCCGCTTGCCTTTGGGCCGTCACTGGGGCTGTTGCCCCGGGAAGACGCGCGGCTGGTCGGTTGATCCAGGAGCCAGGAGACCGGCCTCAAACACGTCGTCGTCGCGTTCTTCGGGGTTGAAGAACCAACGGGCTCCGTGCTGGCGCCTGTGTTTCGCCCTGCCTGGAGTCTCCTGTGTGGTCCACCCGCCTGTCGCTGTGCGCGCTCCTCTCGATGGGGGCGGTCTGTGCCTGTTCGTCTGATCCGCCGTCCGGCAAGGGCGCTGGGGGGACGGGCGACACTGCCGCCCTGGAAGACAGCGGCGAGGCCGATGAGACCGGCCTCCCCGAGGACACCGCGCCTGCGGGGCCGGGGCCCTTCGCCGACGCGGTGGCGGAGTTCAAGCCCGGCGAGGGCGCTGGCTACGGCCAGGACGGCTTTCCCGACGTGGTGCTCGGCCCGCCCGAGGGGGGCGGCGAGAGCGGCTCTCTCGATGTGCTCTCGCTCGGTCGAGAGGGCGTGATCGTGCTGGAATTCACCGACATCGGGCTCGTGGACGGTCCGGGGCCAGACCTGCTGGTCTTCGAGAACCCCTTTCCGGGCTGGTACGAGCCGGGGGCGGTGGCGGTGAGCGAAGACGGCGTGGACTGGCGGGAGTGGCCCTGCGACCCGGCCGACGCCGAGGGTCTTTACCCGGGGTGCGCGGGGGTGGGCCTCGTCTGGTCCAGCTCGGCGAGCGGGGTGGATCCAACCGACCCGGCGGTGGCGGGCGGCGACGCCTTTGATCTGGCCGAGGTGGGGCTGACCCGGGCGCGCTTTGTGCGCATCCGGGATGGCGGAACCAGCGACTACGCCGGCGTCTCCGGGGGCTTTGACCTCGACGCGGTGGCGGTGGTGAACGGCGAGACCCTCGCCCCCGGATAGACTGACAATTCCCTCAAGAGAGAAGATGGAGACAGAGATGAACCTGTTCAAGGGTGGACTGTTTTTGGTGATCACGCTCGCCGCCTGCTCGGGCAAGTCCGAGGACACCGGCAGCGGCGGCGATGGGGAGACGGGCACGACCGATGGGACCGATGGGACCGATGGGACCGACGGCACCGATGGGACCGATGGCACCGACGGCACTGACGGCACCGATGGGACTGACGGGACCGATGGCGCCGATGGCGCCGACGGCGGCGTGACGGGGCTGGAGATCGTCGGCAGCTACCTCGACAACTACGGCGGCGACCACGTCATCAGCGACACCGCCTGGGTGAGCTATGGCGGCAGCTCGACCGTTCACATCAGCATTTTCGACAACGACATGAACTACCTCGCCGGCCAGAACGACGCGGCCAACGCATACAACCCCGAGCTGTGGAGCCGCTTCGACTGGACGGTGGACGCCAGCGGCCTGCTTTGGGTGTGTCAGACCGCCTACGACAAGGCCACCGAGGCCGAGGCCCTGGCGACGCCGCCGGCCGATCCGGCCGATCCGGCCACCGGGGGCTGCGGCGGCTTCCCCTGGTCCAGCTTCGCGCCGAACTGATCATGTCGGTCTGCGCCAGTCGCCGACAGGTCTGCGCCGCGATGGCGGCGGGGCTGCTGGCGCTCCGCTGCGGCGGCGGCTCACCCGTGTCGGGCGAAAAGATGGACAGTGGCGCGCCGGCTCCGCTGGACTGTGATCCACCGGCGATTGATCCGTCAGACCCGAGTTGGGTGGAGCTGCCGCTGGCCGAGCACCCCGCCTTGGCCATGGTGGGTGGCGCGGCGGCGATCAGCCTGCCTGCGCACCTGTTGGAGCTGGTGGTGGCCCAGCCCACGGCGGGCTGCTGGTTCGCCGTCTGGCGGATCTGCACCCACGGGGCCTGCGAGGTCACCTGGGAGGCGGCGGCGCGGCAGCTCCTCTGCCCCTGCCACCACTCCCGCTTTGGCGAGGACGGGGCAGTGGCGGTGGGGCCGGCGACCGAGCCCCTGCGGGCCTTCCCGGTGGGGCGGCTGGGCGAGAGCCTGTGGGTGTACCGGCCGCTGTAGCGGTGCAGGGGCGCCGCCTGTGGCACAATGTCGGCATGCGCACCCTCCTCCTCTCCCTCCTCGCCCTCTCCTGCGCCCCCGCCGACAAGGCCGGTGGCGGCGACAGCGCCAGCCCCATCGCCTCCGACGCCGACCGCGACGGCTTCTTTGGGGAGGACGATTGCAACGAGGGCGACGCCAGCGTGCACGCCGGCGCCACCGAGCTGTGCGATGGCGTCGACAACAACTGCGACGGCGAGGTGGACGAGGGGGTGCGCTCCCGCTGGTACGCCGACGAAGATGGGGATGGATTTGGTGATCCGGCGGTGGCCACCGAGTCCTGCGCGGGCGGCGAGGGTCTTGTAAACAATGACTCAGACTGCGATGACGGGAGCGACGAGATCTTCCCCGGCGCCGAGGAGGTCTGCGACGGCCTGGACAATGACTGTGACGACACGGTCGATGATGGGGTGGGCGCCACCTGGTACGCCGATGGGGATGGCGATGGCTACGGCGATGCCGCCTCGCCCTTCCTCTCCTGTGAGGCGCCCGCAGACACGGTGGCCAACAGCCTGGACTGCGACGACAGCAGCGCGGCGTCGGCCCCCGGGCTGCTGGAGGTCTGCGACGAGCTGGACAATGACTGCGACGGCGAGGTCGACGAGGACGTGGAGAACGTCTTCTACGAGGACCGCGACGGAGACGGCTACGGCCTCTCCGGCGCCACCGCCGCGGCCTGCGCGCCCCCCGAGGGCTACAGCGCCGAGGGCGGGGACTGCGACGACGACGACGCCCTCTTCTACCCCGGGGCCGCGGAGGGAGACTGCGCAGACCCCAATGACTACAACTGTGATGGGTCGGTGGGCTATGCCGACGCCGATCTGGACAGCTTCGCGGCCTGCCTGGAGTGTGATGACAGCGATCCGCTTATCAACCCCGCCGCTCTCGAGATCTGCGATGATCTCGACAATGACTGTGATGGCGCCATCGACGACGCCGACAGCAGCCTCGACCCGAGCACCACCCTCGACTGGTACGACGACGCCGACGGGGATGGCTATGGGGATCCCGCTGGGTTGAGCGAGACCTGCGACCCGACCGGGGGTGCCGTGGCCGATGCCACCGACTGTGACGATGGCGACGCCACCACCAGCCCCGGCGCGCCTGAGGTCTGTGATGGGTTTGATGATGACTGTGATGGCCTCGTCGACGACGCGGATCCCGACGTCGACACCTCCACCGGCTCGATCTGGTACGCCGATGGAGACGGCGATGGCTACGGAGACGCCGGGAGCGTCGCCTGGGCCTGCACCCAGCCGGTCGGCTTTGTGGGGCGGGCCGGCGACTGTGATGACAGCCTCGCCAGCGTCTCACCGGCGGGGCAGGAGGTCTGCGGGGGCAGCGACGAAGACTGTGACGGGTTGATCGACGACGCCGACCCCAGCCTGGACCCAAGCAGCGGCTCGGTCTTCTACGACGATGACGACAGCGATGGATACGGCGACGCCGGTGACCGGGTGTGGTCCTGCTTGCTGCCGGCGGGGGCGGTTGCCGTCGCGGGGGACTGCGATGACACGAACGCCAGCGTCTCTCCCGGTGATCCGGAGGTCTGTGATGGCATCGACGATGACTGCGACGGCCTCGTGGACGATGAAGATCCGTCGGTCGACCTGAGCACGGGGATCGCGGTCTTCGCCGACGTGGACGCCGATGGCTATGGCGATCCCGGCGACGTGCTCTCTGTCTGTGATGTCCCGGTGGGCTATCTGGAGGACGATGGCGACTGCGATGACGGCGACGCCTTCATCTCGCCCGCCGCCGACGAGGTCTGCGACGCGGTGGACAATGACTGCGATGGCCTCACCGACGATGACGACGGCGACCTGGATCTGTCCACCGCCGACCCCTGGTATGGCGACGGCGACGGCGATGGCTACGGCGGCAGCTCTCTCTCGGCCCTCAGCTGTGTGCAGCCGGCGGGCACGGCGGCCACGGCCGATGACTGCGCGGACGCCGACCCCTCCATTCACCCCGGGGCGGCCGAGTCCTGGGACTGCGTGGATCAGGACTGTGATGGATACGAGCTGCCCATCGGCGACGGCCGCGACGGCGCCCTGACGGTGGGGACCCAGACCCAGTCGCACACCGCC
>JBEIQK010000199.1:0-9300 GCA_040376505.1 Alphaproteobacteria bacterium
CCCAGCACCACCCGGATCTGGTGGTGGACGATCCGGCGGAGTATGCTCGAAGAACACGAAGGTCCGCTGAGCTGAACTGGGCT
The DNA here is from genome assembly GCA_040376505.1 of Alphaproteobacteria bacterium. GTDB lineage: Bacteria > Myxococcota_A > UBA796 > UBA796 > UBA2385 > JBEIQK01. The sequence goes on from JBEIQK010000199.1 coordinate 84, forward strand.
TGGGCGCTGATCCGAAACGCGCGTCGCGCGGGTCGCTGAGTCGGCGCTCCCCTCGGGCACACCTCGGGAGTCAATCATGGCGCGTCTGGCGGATTCCAAGGTCGAAGGGGTGGTGGTCGATCGGCGCAGCCGGCGTGGACGGTCGGGCCTGCGGGTCGATCTCCTCGATGATGCGCAGCTCCTCGCCGCCACCACCACCGGCGCCAGCGGCGATTTTGTAATGCTGGTGCCCGATCTGGCGGCCGGTCGGCGCCTCTCCTTGCAGGTGGTCGATGGCGGGCGGGTGCTGGCCACCCAGGCGGTTGAGGTCGGGCGGCCGGTCCGGGTGGTCCTCGGCGAGGCGCCCGCCGGCGGGCCCCGCCTCGTCTTTGGCCGCGTGCGCGACGCCCAGGGCGAGCCGCTGGTCGGCGTGGAGCTGGTGGCCTACGATCGGGCCGTGCGGAGCGGTCGGGCCCGCGACATCGAGCTGGCCCGCGGTCGCAGCGACGCCGCCGGGCGCTACCGGCTCTCTTACCGCCTCCCCCCCGAGCGCAGCGCCGGCCGCGATCGGGCCGATCTCTTCGTGCTGGCGCTGGACAGCGAGGGGGCCGAGGTCGGTCGCTCGGCCCTGCGCACCGACGCGCCGGCCCGCGCCCGCCTCGACCTGGAGATCGCCGGCGATCTGGTCGAGCCCACCACGGTCTTCGCCGGCCTGCTGCGCGCGGTGCTGGCCGAGGGCATCGACCCGCAGACGGTGGTGGCCCTGCGCCCAAGCGGCCTGCGCCATCTCGCGGCGCGCATCGCCGTCGAGGCTGAAGATCTGCACATCCTGGCCGAGGCCCAGTCTCTGGAGGCGCACTGCGGGCTGCCCGCCGAGCTGGCCTATGGCCTGGGCTCGGCCGGCCAATCGCTGCACCCGAGCGCCCTGCTGCACACCAGCCCCACCCAGGCCCGCGCCCTCGTCGCAAGCGCCGCCGAAGCGGGCCAGATCGACCCCCAATGGACCGAGCGGGTCGAGGCCGCCCTGCGCAGCGCCCGGGCCCGCCTCGCCGAAGCGGGGGGATCGGTCGAGCTCCTCACCGCGGCGGGCCTCGAAGAAGAGGAGGCCACCGCCCTGGTGATCGGCCACCTGGGCCTGGGCGAGGCCGCCGAGGCCGAAGAGGCCCTGCCCGAGCCCAGCCCGCGGGCCGCCCTCTCGCTGGCTCTGGCCAACCTCGCCGAGGGGGAGCCTGGGCGCGCCGCGGGCCTGCGCCGACTCGTCCAGGATCGCGGCATCACCGCGCTCGAAGGGCTGCTCCAGCTCTCGGTCGATGACCTGTCCCAGGCTCTTGGGGCCGAGGCATCGGAGGCGGAGGAGGTGCGCGCCGCGCCGATCCTCGCCGAGCGGGCCTGGACCACCCTGCGCAAGGCCCTGCCCGGGGCCTGGCTCGCCGCCGAGCTGGCCGAGGCCCCCGAGCTGTCGGCCGAGGCCCGTCGCCTGCTGCCCCGCCTGCGCGGGCGCGATCTGCGCGTGGAGCCCGTCTCGGCCCTGCTCGCCGGGTCTGGAGCGGAGGCCGAAGGCGAAGAGGCGCTGTCGGCCGAGGTGATCGAAGAGCTGGAAGGCGTGGCCCGGGTCGTCCGCATCACCCGCCGGGCCGATCAGGTGCGGCCCTTGTTGGGGGCGGGGCTGCGCTCGGCGGCGGAGATCGCCGAGATCCCCGAAGACCGCTTCGTCGAAGACTGGTCGCCGGCGCTGGGCGGGGAGGGCGGCGCCGCGCGCGTTCACGCCCAGGCCGTGGAGCGTGCGGGCGCGGCCCAGGCGGTGGCCCTGGCCCTGCACCAGGCCCAGGAGGCCCAGCCCTTCGCCCTCGGCGGGGCCCGACCGGCGGCGCCACCGCCAAACCCGCTCATCAAGGTGGCGCCGGGCCTCGACACCCTCTTTGGCGCCCAGTCCTGGTGCGCCTGCGACCACTGTCGGTCGGTCTACAGCCCCGCCGCCTACCTCGTCGACCTGATGAGCTGGCTCGACGCCGTCGGGCTGCAGCCCGGGGCCGGTCGCCGGGGGCCGACGGTGCTGGACGTGCTGCTGCGGCGCCGGCCCGACCTCGCCCGCATCCCGCTCACCTGTGCCAACACCAACACGCCCCTGCCCTACATCGACCTCGTCAACGAGGTGCTGGAGGCCGCGGTCCTCGGGCAGCCCAACTTCGTGGGCGACAACGGCGGAGCCAGCGCCGCCGAGCTGCGGGCGATGCCCCAGCGCACCCAGGAAGGCGCCTACGCCCTGCTCTCCGGCGCTTCCTACCCGTGGACCCTGCCCTTCGACCGCGCGCTGGAGGGCGTGCGGGCCTTCCTCACCGAGTTGGGCGGCAGCCGCCTCAGCCTGATGCGCGAGCTGCGCGGTCCCGCCGGCCCCAGCCCCGAGGCGCTGGTGGCCGAGTCCCTGGGCATGAGCCTGCTGGAGGCCGCCTTCATCGCCGGCCCGCCCACCCCCGCGCGGCACTTCGACCTCGGCGAAGCGCCCGACGGCGCCCCCTGGGTCGAGCGCTACAGCGTATTCGCCGAGCTGATGCGCGTGAGCGGCCTCTCCGCCAACGCCCTCATCGAGCTGGTGCAGCGCCGCTTCGTCAATCCCGGCGACCGCGTGGTGATCCTGGCGCCGGGCTCCCAGGGCGATCCAAGCGGCCTGCGCCTCGCCGGCCTCGATGAGGCCTGGCTCGACCGCGCCCAGCGCTTCGTGCGCCTCTCCCAGCGCCTCAAGCTCAGCGCCCTGGACCTCGACCGCGCCCTGCTGGCGCTGCAGGCCACGACCCTCGATCTGAGCGTGCTGGAGCGCCTCGCCGCCCTGCGCGAGCTGTCGGGGCTCCTGGGCCTGAGCCTCGCCGAGGCGGGGGCGTTGATTGGCCCCATCGACACCCTGGGGCCCGGCTCGCTCTACGACCGCCTGATCGGCGCCCGCGCGGTGATCGCCGTCGGCGCCTCGACCGAGGCCTTCCGCCTGCGCCCCGATCGCGCCGAGCTTCTCGTCACCGCCGACGAGCTGGGCGAGCACCTGGGCCTCGTGAGCGCGGCCCTGGGCGTGAGCCAGGCCGATCTGGCCTTGCTGCTGGCCGCCCGGCCGGCGCCGCCGCCCCGCTCGCTGGCCGGCCTGACCGAGCTGTACCGGGTGGTGCTGCTGGCCCGCGGCCTGGGGCTCTCGATCCGCGACCTGCTGCGTCTCCTGGCCCTGACGCCGGCCCGTCTCGGGCCCTTTGTCGCCGGAGATCCGCGCCCCGCCGTGGCCTTCGTGCAGCTCGCCCGCCGGGCCGGCGACGGCCGCTTCTCCTTTGCGCAGCTCGACTACCTCTGTCGCCACCAGGATCAGGGGGTGCCGAGCCCCCGGCCGAGCCGCACCCAGACCCGGGCCCTCCTCGATGGCCTGCGCCAGGCCTTGCTCGACGCCGAGGAGGAGACCACCGCCCCGGCCGACGCCGGCGAGGAATTCCTGCGCAGCCGCCTCGCCCGGGTGCTGGATGAGTCCCTGGTGGGGCCGGCGATGGCGGTGCTCGATCCCCGCAGCCCCGACCTCGACAGCGCCGCCCGGCGGGCCTTCGTCGCGCGCTACCTGAGCGACCTGCTGCCCGCCGACAGCCCGGTTGTGGCCCAACTGGGCGCCCTGCCGGCGGCCGAGGGCGACGATGAGGCCGCGGTGGCCGCCGATCCCGGGGAGGCGGCCTACCGCACGGCGATCCGCGGCCTGCTCGAGGTGCTGCTGCCGAACCTGCGCCGCCGCCTGCAGCGCGAGCGGCTGGTGCGCACCCTGGCCGAGGGCCTCAGCCTCGACCTGGGGCCCACCCGTCGGCTCGTCACCGAGCACCTCAAGTCCAGCCTGGGCCCCAATTCGCCCCTGCTCGACGAGTTCCTCGCCCTGTTGGGGGCGGGCCTCAGCGCCACCTACACGCCGGCCAGCGGCGGCAGCCCGGTGCAGCGCCTCGACGGCCAGCTCAAGCTCGACTGGGGGCGCGATCGGCCGGCGGGGCTGGCGGCCGGCCCTTTCTCGGTGCGCTGGCAGGGCTCCTTTCAGCCCCGGGCCGACGGGCCGCACCGCTTTGAGGTGCGCACCGACGGCGGCCTTCGCCTGCGCCTGCGTCCGGCCACGGGGGAGGCCCTGGTGATCGAGAGCCCCGCCCCCGAGCGCCCCGGCAAGGCCCGCACGGTCGGCACCGAGGCCCTGGTGCTGGATGCGAGCCTGCTCTACACCTTGGAGATCGAGCACACCAGCCCGCGGGGCAGCGGCGTCTTCGAGCTGTATGTCTCCACCAGTCCGGCGTCGCGGGCCCTCGTGCCGCGCACCGCCCTCTACCCGGCCGACGGCCTGCGCAGCCTCGCCGGGGTCGAGGCGGCCCTCCTCCGCCTGCACAAATGCGCCCTGCTCATCACCGGCTTTGGCCTCTCTGAAGCCGATCTGGCCGTGATCCTGGCCCAGCCGGCCTTCGATCTCAACCGCCTGCCGGTGGCGCCGGTCCAGGGCGCCCCAGGCTGGTTTGACGCCTGGATGCGCCTCGCAGAGTTGGTGGCCCTGCGCGGCAGCCTGCCCGGAAATGTCGTCTTCCACCGCTTCCTCGCGGCGCTCTCGGGCCCGCCCGAGCGGGTGGTGGCGGCCCTGTGCGAGAGCACCAGTTGGGAGCCGGGGCCGCTGCAGGCCGTGCTCGATGGCCTCGGCCTGGTGCCCGGCGCCTTGCGGATCCCCGAGGCCCCCGAAGCGCCCTGGGCCCTGGTGGCGGTGGCGGCGGCGATGGAGCGCGCCCGTCGGATGGGGGTGCCGGCCGCTCGCCTCTTCGCCTGGGCCCGCCAGTCGCCCGATCCGGCGCAATTCGCCGAGGTGCTGCAGGCCGCCAAGGCCCGCTACCCGGGGCCGGCCTGGCTGGAGGTGGCCCGCAGCCGCTTTGACCCCCTGCGCGAGGCCCAACGGCGCGCGCTGGTGGACTGGATGGTGCCCCGCCTCGCCGCCCAGGGGGTGCGCAACGCCAACCAGCTCTTTGAGCTGCTGCTGATCGACGTTGAGATGTGCGCCTGCATGGACACGAGCCGCATCAAGCAGGCGATCTCCTCGGTGCAGACCTTTGTGCAGCGCTGTCTGATGGGCCTGGAGCCGGCGGTGCCGCCCGAGCGGCTGTCGGGGCAGGGCTGGCGCTGGCGAAAGAACTACCGGGTGTGGGAGGCCAACCGCAAGGTCTTCCTCTACCCCGAGAATTGGCTGGAGCCCGAGCTCCGCGACGACAAGACTCCCTTCTTTCGCGAGCTGGAGCAAGACATCCTGCAGGCCGACGTCACCGATCAAAACGTGGGGGGCGCCTTCCTCGGCTACCTCCAGAAGCTCGATGGGGTCGCCCGCCTCGACGTGCGCGGCGTCTGGGTGGAGCGTCAGCCTGGCAAGCCCGACCTCTTTCATGTCTTTGGCCGCACCTACAACCAGCCCCACCGCTACGCCACCCGGCGCTTCGTACACGGTCGGGAGTGGACCCCCTGGGAGACGGTCGACGTCGACATCGAGGGCGATCACCTCATCCCGGTGGTCTGGCACCAGCGGCTCTTGCTGTGCTGGCTGCTCTTTCAGGAGATCGAAGGCCCCGCGCCGCGTATGGACAAGAAGGCGCGCGAGCGGGGCGACATCGCGAAGCCCGTCAAGCACTGGGAGATCCGTCTGGGCATCTCCGAGCTGGAGAACGGTCGCTGGACCCCCAAGCGCATCTCCGAGGCGGTGATCACCACGGGGCAGATCGCCGATCGGCGCGCGCTCTCCTTTCTGGTCGAGGGCTTTGACCGCAGCGCCCTGCGCATGGGGGTCTTTACAGAGCAGGTCACCTCGGTGTCGGTGTCGAGCGGTCGCCGTCGGCAGCGGCGCTCCCACACCTACCGGAGCGTCAAGATGCTGCGCCTGGGCGGCTTTGTGATGGAGAGCTGCCGCGGGGAGATCGCGGTCAGTCGCTCCGAGCAGCGCGACGGCGCCCGCCCGGTGCCCTTTCCGGGCTTTTCGGCCACGGCCGGCGGCTTCGTCGGTCAGGGTGCCTTGTCGGTCTCCCTGCCCAACTTCCCCCAGACGGCGGTGCTGGCGCGCACCGGCGCCGCGCGGGTGCGGGCGATCACCAGCCCCACGGTGGCGGCGGCGGCCAGCCGCTCGCTGCAGCCCTTTGTGTTGCAAGGCGAGGAGACCTTCTTTGTTCGCGTGCAGCGGCCGAGCAGCCCGGGCCAGCGACTGACCCTGCTGCGCACCCTGCCCCTGCGCATCGCCCCGGTGGCCCTGCCGGCCCGTCGACTGGCGCGGCGCGGGCGCGGGCGGGCCCGGGAGGAGATCGAGCTCTTCGAAGACACCGATCTGGACGAGCGCCGGCCGTCACGGGGCCAACGCCGCCCGGCTCGCCCGGCGGCCCGTCGCCCGGCGCGCCGGCCGCCTCAGACGCGGCGCCCGGTCGCCCGGCCCGTCGCCCGCCCGGTGGCCCCGCCAGCCCCCCAGGTGATTCGACACACCCTCAACACCCAGCTTCGCTTCAGTCACTTTCAGCACGACTTTGTCTGTGAATTCGTCGAGATTCTGCGCGCCGACGGCATCAAGGGCCTGCTGGCCCCGCGCTCGCAGTGGATGGGGGCGGTCAAAGCCGGGCCGGGCCCCTTCGTGCCGCCGCCGCCGGGGCAGTGGCGGCCGACCGGGCAGGAATTCGCCCGCCGCTTTGGCCCCAGCCGGGTGGTCGACCTCGCCAACCTGCCCGAGTTGGGGGTGGAATTCCGCTTTGGCGAGCCCTACGCCACCTACACCTGGGAGCTCTTCTTTCACATCCCGCTGCTGGTGGCCACCCGCCTGATGCAGGAGCGGCGCCACGAAGAGGCGATGGGCTGGTTCCATCACATCTTCGACCCCACCACCGACTCCCGCGAGCCGGCGCCCCAGCGCTACTGGAAGCTGCGGCCCTTTCACGAGAACACCGAGCTGCTGCGGGCCGACGAGCTGATCTCCCTGCTCGCGGTCGACCGCGCCGCCCTGGCGCGCAGTCCCCTGCGGGGCGCCTACGATCGGGTCTCGGAGCAGGTCGCCGCCTGGATCGACGCCCCCTTCGCCCCCCATGTCATCGCGCGACTCCGGCTGGCCGCCTACCAGAAGAGCGTGGTGATGAAGTACATCGACAACCTCGTGGCCTGGGGAGATCAGCTCTTTCGCCGAGACACCATCGAGACGATCAACGAGGCGACCCAACTGTACATCCTGGCGGCCAACATCCTGGGCCCGCGGCCCGAGGCCATCCCGCCGATCGTCTCGCCGCCGGCGCTCTCCTTTGCCGACCTGCGGGCCTCGGCGCGGGGCAGCACCCGCGATGGCAAGGCGCACGCCTACTTCAACAGCCTGATCGCCCTCGAAGGGGCCATCACCGCCCGCCCCTTCCGGGCCATCGCCACGCCGCCCGACAGCCGCCAAGGGGCCGCCTCGCTGCTGGGGATGGGCGTGTTGTACTTCTGCGTGCCGCCCAATGACAAGCTTCTTGGCTACTGGGACACGGTCGCCGATCGACTGTTTAAGATCCGCAACTGCATGAACATCGAAGGCGTGGTGCGCAAGCTGCCCCTCTTCGAGCCGCCGCTGGACCCCGCCCTGCTGCTGCGCGGCCTCGCCAACGCCGGCGACATCGGCGCGGCCCTGGCCGACCTCAACAGCCCGCCGCCCGCGCTGCGCTTTGGCCCTCTGCTGCGCCTCGCCCTGTCGGTCACCGAAGACCTGCGCCACTTCGGGCTCGCCTTGCTGGGCGCGCTGGAGAAGCGCGACGCCGAGGCTCTCGCCGGGCTCAAGGCCACCCACGAGGTCAACCTGCAAAAGGTGCTGCGCGAGGTGGACGTCGCCGCCTTGAAGGAGGCCGAGGCCGAGCGGCAGGCGATTGAAAAAGAGCGCGAAGAGCTGCTCTCCCGCCGGAGCTGGCTCGAAGCCCAGGAGCCGCTCAACGATCGCGAGCGCCTCGTTCAAGACGCGCTGGGCAAGGCGATCGCCCAGAAGGTGGCCAGCAACGCCGCCGGCATCCTCGCGCGCGTGCTGCACATGATCCCCAATTTCCAAACCGGCACCGCGGGCGGCTTCTCCAGCCCCTTCGTGACCCTGGAGTTGGGCGGCGGCGGCCTGGGCTCCGCCGGCGACGCCTTCTCAGCGGCGATGGAGATGGTGGGCGAGGTCCAGGATGTGAAGGCCCAGATGGCCGAACAGATGGCCGAGCACCAGCGCCGCCGCGAGGCCTGGGAGCAGGAGAAGAAGGAGATCGACAAGGCCGTAGAGGGCAAAGACCGCGAGATCGCCGCCGCCCGCCTGCGCGAAGACAAGGCCCGCCAGATCGTGCGCATCCACGACCGCCGGGTGAACCAGGCCGAGGAGATCGAGCGGGTGCTCCGCGACCGCTACACCAACCGCGAGCTGTATGTTTGGATGGTGGGGCAGATCTCGGCCCTGTACTTCCAGGCCTACAAGGTTGCCTTTGACCTCGGAAAGATGGCCGAGCGCGCCCACCGTTTTGAGCAGGGGGCGGCCGCGGGGCCGGCCTTTGTGGTGGCCGGCCACTGGGACAGCCTGCGCAAGGGCCTGCTCGCCGGCGAGCGGCTCCGCCTCGATCTGCGGCGACTGGAGCTGGCCCACATCGAGGGGGCCCGCCGCGAGGCCCAGCTCACCCGCACCCTGTCGCTCTCCCGCCTCGATCCGCTGGCCCTGCTCCAGCTCCGCGCCACCGGCGTCGCCGAGATCGAGCTGCCCGAGTCGCTTTGGGACACCGATCACCCCGGCCACTACTTCCGCCGCATCAAGGCCGTCAGCCTGACCTTGCCCGATCTGCCGCCGCGCAGCGCGGTCCACTGTACACTGACCCTGCTGCGCAGCCGCGTTCGGGTCGACGCTCGCCTGCGCGGCGGCTACGCCGAGGCCGAGGAGGGCGAAGACGCGCGCTTCGCCATCGACGCGCTGCCCGTTCAGTCGATGTCCACCTCCCAGTCGGTGGATGACGCCGGTCTGTTTGAGCTGCGCTTCCAGGATGAGGCGCTGCTGCCCTTTGAGGGAGCCGGCCTGATCAGCCGCTGGCGCATCGAGCTGCCCCAGCGCAGCAATGACTTCCCCTTGGAGTCTGTGTCGGATCTTCAGATGACGCTGCGCTACACCGCCCGCGACGGCGGGGCCCCGCTGCGGGCCGCCGCGCTGGCGCAGCTCGATCGGCAGCTCCAGTCGGGGGGCGCCCAGCGGATGTGGAGCCTGCGGACCCAC
>JBEIQK010000700.1:0-3535 GCA_040376505.1 Alphaproteobacteria bacterium
CGCACTTCGCCAAGGCCAGCGAGGCCCAGTCCCTGGCGATGGCCGCGACGATCACCACCGGAGCGGCCTCCGAGGCCTACCTGAACGGTGCCCTGGCGCGACTGGAGGATCTGGACACCGGCTACTGGCAGTGGGGATGGTTTCAGGGCCGCCTGCTGAGCGGCTATGCGGTCGCCTATGATCTCGTGGCGCCCTTGCTCATCGCCAAGGAAGCGACCGACCCCTGGGCGTGGGCGCCGCGCCACGCGGCGATTCGACGCCACCTGCTGGCCCTCGCCCACCAGGCCTACGAGGTCGGCGGGCTCGATGAAGATGGCTACTACTCCTATGGCTTCAACCACTCGGGCACGAGCTGGACCTCGGCCAACGCCCGGCTGATGACCTCCGGGGGGCTCGCGCAGATCGGCCTGGTGTTGGCAGATGCGCGCGACCCGGTCTTCTCCGGCGGCGCTGCGCTGCGCCGCCTCGTCACCGACGACCTGCTGGCGACCCGGCCGGGAGAGGGGGAGGCCCAGGGGCGCTACCTGGAAATGTTCCTGCCGGCCTCGGGACTGTTTTGTGAGGGCACCGGCTACCAGAATGATGTTTTCTACACCCTGACGCCGGCGCTTTATGACCTCGCGGCGGCGGGAGAGGTCGATCTGCTCAACGACGGGCGGGTGGGCGCCATGTACGAGGCCGATGTGGCCGGCATGATGCCCTCGGGGCACACCATGACCTATGCCACCGGCTGGCTCGACGGCATCAACTCGGTGGCGGTGGCCAGTCAGCTCGTGGACGATCCCGACCGGGCGGCGCGCTGGGACTGGCTGGCCCAGCGCCAGAACGACCCGGACACCACCGCCACGCCGCCGGCCTTCACCAGCGCCGTGTTGGGGCAGGACGCCGCGGTGCTGCGGTCGGGCTGGGGTGCGGAAGATCGCTACCTGATGTTGTTTGGAAAGACGGAGGCCTGCAATTCGGGCCACGGCCAGGACGACGCCGCCAGTCTGTCGATGATGTCGCATGGGGCTTGGCTGCTGATCGATCCGGGGGATGGCCGGCGCTACCAAGGCACCTCCGACGCAGGGCTGGAGGCCTGGATCCAGTCAGCGGCGGGGCACAACAATGTGCTGGTGGACGGGGCGGGGCCCGAATTCATCCCCGGCTATGCGGCGCCGCCCGACCCGGCCTGGGTGCGCGCCAGCCTGCTGTCGGAGCGGGCCGACTATGTCCAGATGCGCACCACGGTGGGAGGTTCAGCGGCGACCGGCGGGACGGACCACGACCGGCGCGTCTGGCTGGTCGACGATGCCTTCTACGTGCTGGCCGACCACCTCGTCTCGTCTGCCACGCGCACCTTCGCCCAGCAGCACCACCTCGGCGGCAGCTTCAGCAGCGGCTATGGCGCGCTGTCCTCTGTAGACGATGGCTTTGTGTGGGACACCCTCAATCCGAGCGGCGAGGCCGTTTCGCTGCATGTGTTCTCGGTGGTGGGTGAGGAGTCGGTCTCCGCCGCGGTGGGCACCGATGGCGGCACCAATGTCTCCTACCCGCAGGTCTGGGATCACACCTATGTTCGGCTCTCGGTGGAGGGCCAGGAGGCGCACCTCTTCAGCCTCCTGGTGCCCCAGGGGCCCGACGAGGCGGCTCCGGTGGTGGAGTCCCTGATCGCGAGCGAGGCCGTGCGGGCGGTGGAAGTGGAGACCGACGCGACGGGGCCGGTGGTGCTGATGCTCAATGCGTCGGGCAGCGTGGATGGGCCCGCGGCGCTGGTCTCCGATGGGCTGCTCTCGGGCACGGATGGGCTGAGCTGGGCCTTTGTGTCGGATGGCTCGGCGCTGCAAGCGGAGGGAGGGCTCGAGGCGGCGGCCACCTGCACGATGGACGCCCTGTCACTCCGCCTGGATGGGGCGGCCCTCGAGGGGGGCCTGGCGCGGGAGGCGGGGGACTGCGCGCTGACGGTGGCCTGGGCGGGGGCGCCGGCCTCGGTGGAGGTGGACGGTGTGTTGAGCGTGGACTGGACCTGGGCGGCGGGGCTGCTGACGCTGGACCCGGCGCCGCTGGCCTCCTTTCGGGTGGAGTAGGGCGCGGGCCGCGGCGGCGGAGGGGCCGACGGGCTCCAGCGGCCTCAACCGTGGCAGGCGGCGGTCCAGGCGGTCCAGGTCGTCGCGCAGGCCTCGCGCAGGGTGTCGCGGTCGCAGTCTTCGAGCCCCGCCATGCAGGTGTCGAAGGCGGTGGTGGCCGCGCGGCAGGCCTCTCCCCAGCCGAGGGCGTAGACGCAGCGGTTCTCGGCCTGGGCGGCGCAGGCGGGGTCGTCGTCGAGCCACAGGCCGCAGGCGCACTGACGCGGGGCGATGGCGGCGCAGAAGGCCCGGTCGGCGGCGATGGCGGGCTTGGGGGCGAAGGCGTCGCAGGCGGACACCACGGCGGACTGTTCAGGCTGGCAGCCCGGGTCGATGGCGCAGGCGTAGCCATTGCCGCCGGCGGCCGCCCGGCAGGCGTCGAGGGTGAAGAGGGCCTCCATGCAGGCGCTGTCGGTGGCGGCGCGGGCACAGGCCTGGGGGCAGTCATCGCCGCCGCGCAGGCCGAGGTCCTCGTAGGTCAGGCAGCCGATCTCCAGTCCCGTGCAGGTGGAGCCGCAAGAGAGATCGCCGGGTTGGACGACGCAGCGCTCCAGGTAGACGGAGCCTTCCACCGGACAGGCCTCTCCGGCCGCGCAGGTGGGTTCGTTCACACAGGTCGCGAAGGCGTCGATGGCGGTGGCGCAGTCGGGCCCGCGGCTGGCGGCGCCGGCCTCGCAGCGGAGGTGGCAGGCGGCGAAGGCGGCCTGGTACTGGCCCGCTTCGGTGCAGGTGGGGTCTTCCTCGTCGGGGTCGCAGGTCTTGTCACAGTGGGCCTCGACAGCGCAGCGCAGCGCGCAGCCGGCGAGGGGAGGGGGCGACGGGCAGGCGGACAGGAGGCTGAGGAGCAGCAGGCGCATGGAGGGCTCCTCGGCGGCCAGTCCTATGCCGTGAAGTCCGTTTGCGCTCTTTGGTCGGGACTCTGCGTGGGGGACGATCTGGGCCTGGGGTGCAGCATCTCCGCTTCAGATGACGGCGCGCATATCCCCGTCTGTCAGGGCTGGACGGTCCGGGAGCCGAAGGCCGCCTTCAGCCGCGGGCCGAGCCATCTCTTCACCAGAAGGGTGGATAAGGGGCCGGCGAGCCGCTCCAGGTAGGTGAGCGACTGATTTCCAAGCCCCATCACCGCCACCTCGCGCCGGGCGAGCAGCGCCTGCAGCACGGCATCGGCCACTGTCTCCGGGGCCACCAGCGGGCTGCCCATCTCCGCCCAGAGCGCGGCGAAGGGGCGCTCGGCCTCGGTGTCGGCGGGGGGTGGACAGAAGTAGCACAGCCGGAGGTCACGCCCCTCCAGGGCCAGCTCCCGGTTCATCGCGGCGCAGAAGCCGGCGAGCCCCGCCCGCGCCGCGACGTCTACGGAGTAGTAGGGCAGGGCCACCCGGCCGTCGCCGAACCCGCCCAAGAGGACGACGGTTCCGCCGTGCCGGAGGGAG
>JBEIQK010000881.1:0-2598 GCA_040376505.1 Alphaproteobacteria bacterium
GCAAAGAGGGCCACCAGCAGCAGCACGTTGAGGCCTTGGAAGGCGAGCTGATCGGAGCAGAGCGCGCCCACCGTCCACAGCGAGATCAACGGAGGAACGAGGCTGCCGCCGCCCGCGATCAGGCCGACGAGGCGCAGGGCGCCGTCGCGGACACGCTGGCGCTCGGCATTCACGCGCAGGGGGGCCAGAAAGAAGAGCCCCATCGCGTACAGCGAGCAGGGCCACAGGGCGGCCGGCACCCGACCGGGGGCCGCCGCCTCGCTCATCGTGAAGGCGACGCAGCCCTGCAGCTCTTCGTAGAGCGTCCCCCCTTCTCGCAGGCGGATGACCCCGAGGCTGAGAAGCACGCTGCTGACCAGCAGCCCGCTGAGTACGAGCCCGATCAGGCCGCGCTGGGCGGCGGAGAAGGCGGAGGTGACCCGCGGTTCGTCCGGGAGGGAGAGCGGTTCGTCGGCCACGGCGCGTCCTTCCCCGTCCGAGGTCGGCCCGGCGGGGTCGGCGCACTATCCGCGCGGCGCCCGCTGGCAACGGGCGGAGCGCAGGGGCGCGTCGTTAGGGCTCCGCGATGCGCGCCCAAGCACCGATCCTCCTGTCTGGCCTCCAGGGTCTGGGGCGCCCGCCCTTCGATCTGGCCCTCCCCGTGGGCCTCCTCGTCAACCTGCGCGGCGGGCCCGGCTCGGGCAAAAGCGCCCTGCTCTTTGGTGCCCTGCACCGCGAGAGCCTGCGCCGGCTGCGCTCCGTCGACGACGCGCGCCCCCTGCCGCCGCCCGGCCCCTGGTCCTGGATGGCCCTTGGCGGACTGCCGCCCACCCTGGCCCTGCGTCTCGACGCTGATCTCAAAGGGCGGATCGGCGATCACCTCGGTGCCATCGCCATCCTCGGCGCGGCGATCGAGCAGGAGGGCGCCGGAACCTGCCCTGACTGCGGGGCGACCTGCCGGGCATGGACGGGCGCGAGCCTCGCCCAGACCCTGATCGCCCGGGCGGCGGGCTCCCGCTTGACCTTCACCGCGCCGATCGTCCGCGCCTCCAGCGGCTCGCTCTCGCCTCTGCTGGCGGAGATCCGGGCCGCCGGCTTCGCCCGGGTGCGCCTGGACGGGGTGGCCCAGCGCCTCGACGAGCTGCCGGTGATCGACGCCCGAAAGCCGCATGATCTCGATGTGATCGTCGACCGCCTGCGCGTGGAGGCCGGACAGGTGGCGCGGCTGGTGGAGGCCATCGAGACCGCCTGGCGGGCCGGCAAAGGCCGCCTTCGCGCGGAGATCGATGGGGGCGAGCGGATCGCCGCCGGCACCGCGCCCTGGTGCGGCGACTGCGACCGCCTCGCCCCGGCCCTCGACGCCCGCCAACTCTACCCCCGCGGCGCAGCGCGGTGCGCGACCTGCGAAGGCGAAGGGCTGGACGCCCAGGGCGCCCTGTGCCCCACCTGTCGCGGCGACGGGCTGCCCGCTCAGGCCCGGGCCTTCGGGGTCGCCGGGCAGCCGCTCTCGGCCTGGCTGGGTCGACCGATCACCGCCTTGGAGCCGCTGCTGGCCGAGGCCGGCGCCACCGGCCGCGCGCTGGGCCCGGCGATCGAAGCCGCCCATCAGGCCGGCCTGGCCGACCACGGCTTTGGCACGCCGCTGCGGGCCTTGGGGCCAGGACTCGCCCTCCGCCTGCGCCTCGCCGCCCTGGGGGCGCGCCCCTTGACCGGCAGCGCCCTGCTAATCGAGCGCCCCAGCGCGATCCTCCCGGCCCTCGCCCTCGACGACGTGGCGGCCCAGGCGCGGCGGTGGATCGAAGCCGGCGGCAGCGTCTTCGTGGAGGATGATCATCCGCGCTGGCGGGATCTGGCCGACACCGTGGTCGATCTTGGCGGCGCTCCCCTCCCCTCTGTGTCGCCGCATGCGCCGGCCCCGCCTCGCGGGCGGCTCCTCCTCGATTTGCAAGGTCTGGCGGGCCCAGGCGCGGCGCCACGCGCGGTGCGCATCCACAGCGGCGAGATCGTCGACCTCCCCGGGCCCTTGCACCGCGGACCGCTCGGCCACGCCCGGCTCGCGCTCGGGCTGAAGTCCGATCCCCCCTGGCCTGCCGAGGCCGTGACCTGCACCGCCGAGCGAATCTTCGCCCTGGAGAGCCCTCGCCGGGCCGGCGCCGCCACCCTCGCCCACCTGCTGGAGGTCTGGAGCCCCCTGCGGGAGCTGCTGGCGGCGACCCGCGAGGCCAGGGTGCGCGGCTGGGGGCCCGAGCGCTTCAGCCTGCACCGCGCGGGGGGGCGCTGCGAGGGCTGCGAAGGGGCCGGCCTCATCACCTGGCCCACCCCCGACGGCGACGGCCTGCGCCTCGCCTGCCCGGACTGCGGCGGCCGACGCTTCGCCGCCCACAGCGAGGAGATCCGCCTGCACGGCCTCTCCGCCGCTGACCTGCTCCAGCTCACGCCCGCCCGCCTCGCCGAGACCTTCGCCGGCGCGCCCCGGATCGGGCGACCCGCGGCGATCTTCGCCCGCCTCTGCTCAAGCGCGCCGGTGTTGGGGTCTCACCTGAGCACCCTCTCCACCGCGGAGCGCGACGCGGCGCAGATCGCGGCCCTGGTGGGCGCCTGCCGGCCGATCGAGCTGCC
>JBEIQK010000040.1:0-16666 GCA_040376505.1 Alphaproteobacteria bacterium
CCCCACCCCCGTCGACAGCGGCACCCCGGCCAGCCCGCGCAGCCCCAAGGCCACCAGCGCGCCCAAGAGGGTGGCCCCGGCGATCCGACGCCCCGGCGCCCCGCCGATCAGCAGGCCGGCCGGCGCCAGCAGCAGCACGCTCTCCTTCGACAGCGCCGCTCCCAAGGCCAGCAGGCCGCCGATGATCGCGCCACGACCGCCCTCGTAGAGCAGGCACCAGCCCCAGAGCAGCAGGGCCACCGCCATCGGGTCGTTGCGCGCCGCCGCGAAGGCCACCGCCTCGGCCCCGGCCGGATGCAGGGCCAGGAGCGAGGCCGCCGCCGCCGCCGCCATGGGGCCCACCCCAAGGCGCCGCAGCAGGCCCAGCAGGCCGCCCACCGCGAGCAGGTGCCAGCCCAGCGACCGCGCGTGATGCCAGGCCGGGCTGAGGCCAAAGAGGGCGCGATCGAGGGCCAGATCGAGGGTGAGCAGCGGCCGGTAGTAAGAAGAGGCGTCGTCGGCCTCGCCGAGCCCGGCCCACAGGTCGCCGCCAAAGGAGCGCAGGGCCGCGGAGAGCGAGGCTGTGTGCGGGTTGTCGACGATCAGCGTGGCGTCGTCCCACACAAAGCCGGCCCCCAGGATCGGCAGGAAGACGAGCCCCGTGAGGAGCAGCAGCAGGGCAGGAGCGTGGTCGGCCTTCACCCACCCGCCCTATTCGCCCGCTCAGCCCTTGCCGAT
Source organism: Alphaproteobacteria bacterium (assembly GCA_040376505.1). Lineage (GTDB taxonomy): Bacteria > Myxococcota_A > UBA796 > UBA796 > UBA2385 > JBEIQK01. Next base: position 718 of record JBEIQK010000040.1, read on the forward strand.
CGTGACCTTGAGCGTGGCGGCGTCGGGCAGATCCGGCCAGCGGCTGCGGGCCAGCTCCAGGCGGCGCGCGGCCTCTTCTTCCATGCCGGCCTCCAGCAGGCGCTCGGCGACGATCAGCGCCTCTTCCGGGGTGGCGGGCAGGGCCACCTTGGGGGTGAGCCGGCGCTTGAGGCTGCGCAGGGCCTCGCGCTCTTCGCCGGTGCGGGCCAGCGCCGCCACCGCCGAGTGCGCCAGCGCCTCGCGCCCCAGGGTCAAGGCCGCCTCGGCCACCGACACAAGGTGCCGGGGCTTGCCCTCGGCCTCGCGCAGGGCCGTGGCCTCGGCCTCCTGACGGGCGAGGCCGTCGAGGGTGCGCGTCTGCAGCACGCGGTTGCGGGTGTGGGAGACCATCATGCTGCGGACCAGCGAGGGTGCCAGGGCCACCACGAGGATCAGCACCGCGCCGATGCGCTGGCGCCCCGACAGGTCAAAGCCGCCGGCGTGCAGGAGGTCGAAGAAGGTCTTCAGGAGTGAGGAGATGCCGCCCATGGCCCTTGTCTAGCCACCCCGTCGCCAGCGCCAAGGCCCTCGGCCGGCTATGAAACGCCAGGAGCTGCGATGGCCGGCAAAGACGAAGGCAAGCCCAAAAAGAGCCCGGCCAAGGGGGCTGGCGGCGGCAGCGCCGGCCTTGGCGACGTCGGGCTGCTGATCCTGCGCCTGCTCACCGGTGTGGCCACCGTCGCCCACGCCTGGCCGCTGGTGCTGGCCGGCGAGGTCCAGTGGGCGGTGCTGGGCGCCAGCGTCGACTTCGTCGGCCTCTCCGCCGACACCCACGGCCACATCGGCGCCGCCACGGCCATCGGCCTGCTGGCGGGCGGGGCCCTGCTGGGGCTGGGCCTCACCACCCGGGTCGCGGCGGGCTTTGTCTTTGTGCTGCTGGTGGCCAGCGCCATTCGCGGCTGGATGATCGCGCCGGCCCTGCTCCTCGACAGCCCCGGCTTCCTGCGGGCCATCAACGCCCTGGCCCTGGCCTGCCTGGGCGGCGGCGCCTTCTCCCTCGATCGCAAGCCGGTCGGCCGATGATCCTCCTGCTGCTCGCCTGCGCCGCCCTCCACGACAAGGCCGATGCCGGCGCCGACACCGCCGCGGAGGCCGAGACCGGGCTGCGCTTCTCCTTCCCCCTCGACACCCCCGCCCTCTTCCAGCAGGTGATCGGCGTCGATCACGACCCGGTCGTGCAGGAGCCCGGCCTCGCCGAGCTACAGTGCACAGACTACCTCGGCCGCGCCTTCCCCAACTGCTACGATGAGCACGACGGCACCGACTTCGTGCTCAAGGGCGGCTTTGCCCAGATGGACGAAGCCAGCCCCTTTGTGCTCGCCGCCGCCCCCGGCACCGTCATTGCCACCGAGGACGGCCACTACGATCGCTGTCACAGCGACGCCAGCATCGGCGACGTGAGCTGCGACGGCTACGATGGCATCGCCAATTCCGTGGTGATGTCCCACGCCGATGGCAGCCGCACGCTCTACTGGCACCTCAAAGAGGGCAGCGTGGCGGTGACGGTGGGCACCGTCCTCGATCGCGGGGCCGTGCTCGGTCAGGTGGGATCGAGCGGCTACAGCTCGATGCCGCACCTGCACTTCGAGGTGCAGGGCGCCGACGAGCTCCCCGTCGATCCCTACGCCGGGCCGCACTCCCAGCCCGAGAGCCGCTGGTGCGAGCAGGGGAGCCCCGAGGGCCTGCCCGGCCCCTGCCCGGTGGACGAAGACGAAACCAACGACGACTGAACAGACGACGCCCCTTCGGGTGTGACCAGGCCGCCATGAGCCGCTTTCTCGCCGCCCACCTGCCGCTCTTTCGCCTGGAGCGCTGCGGCCATGGCGCCGACGCACCGGTGGCGCTGATCGCCGAGCAGAAGAGCGCCCTGCGCGTGCTGGTGGCCACCCCGCCCGCCCTGGCCCAGGGCGTCGCGGTGGGCATGACCCTGGCCGCCGCCAAGGCCCGCTGCCCCACGCTCGCCACCGAGCTGCTCGACGCCGAAGCCGAGGCCGTCGATCTTCAGGCCCTGGCCGAGCGGCTCAGCCTGCTCTCCCCCCTCCTCGCCGCCCTGCCCCCCGAGGGCCTCACCGTGGAGTTGGGCGGCGACGCCAACCCCGTCGCCGAGCGCGCCGCCCTGCGCCGGGCCCGCCAACGACTCGAAGGCCTCGGTCACCGCGTCCAGATCGTCATCGCCGACGATCCCACCACCGCCCACCTCCTCGCCCGCTGGGGCCCGGCCGACGCGCTGCTGCCCCCCGGCGGCGCCGCCGAGGCCCTGGCCCCCCTGCCGCTCGCCGCCCTGGGCCTGCCCCTCGAAGACCTCGCCCTGCTGGGCGGTTTGGGCCTGCGCACCGCCGGGGAGCTCGCCGGGCTGCCCCTCTCCAGCGTGATCGGCCGCCTGAGCCCCGCTGGGGTGGCCGCCCACCGCCGGGCCCGGGGGCGGATCAACCCCCTGCCGCTGGCCGCCCCAGCGGGGGCCGTCGAGCTCTGCTTGCGCCTCGATCTCGACGATCCGATCGAGGAGGCCGAGCCCCTGCTCTTCTTGCTGCGCGGCCTGCTCGGCGATCTGGCCGAGCGCCTCGCCCTGCGCGGGGCCGCCGCCACCGCCCTCACGGTGAGCCTGCACCTGGAGAGCGGCGCCACCCAGGAGCTGCGCCTGCGCCTGGGGGCCCCCACCCGCGACCCCAATCGGATGCTGCCCCTGCTGCGCGAGCGCCTGCACCGCATCGAGCTCGGCGGGGCGATCGGCGCCCTGTCCGTGGAGGTCGCCGAGCCGGCCCCCTGGAGCCCGCCGGCCCGCGATCTCTTCGACCGCCGCCGCGCCGACGAGGCCCGCGCCAGCCTCCTCGCCCGCCTGCACGACGCGCTGGGCGCCACGGCCCTGCTCCGCCCGCATCACGTCGATCGGCACCGGCCCGAGCGGGCCTGGGCCGGCGAAGACCCGGCGCCGCCCCCCCGCGCCACGCAGGGCCCGCTGGAGGCCGCCCTGGCCGAGGATCCGGTGCAGGAGCAGATGGGCTGGCCGACCGAGCGTTTGCCCGACCGTCCACCCTTGTTGCTCGATCCCCCCCGCACGCTGGAGCTCCGCCGCGGTGAGGGGGGCCGGCCGCAGGTCATCCACCTCGATGGCCGCTGGCAGGAGCTGCGCGATGTGTGCGGCCCCGAGCGCATCAGCGGCGAGTGGTGGGAGGATGCCTTTGCCCGCGAATACTGGACCGCGCACACCGACGCGGGACAGAGACTGTGGATCTACCTCGAGGATGGGCAGTGCTTTCTACAGGGACTGTGGGATTGACCACCTACTACTTGCGTCGAAGAACATAGCGAGCGACGAAGGGAGCTTCGACGGCTTCTCCCGCTGCGTTGTGTGCCGGGATGAACCGCTGACGACGGGCCGCGTCGACCGCTCGTTGCGCAAACGCCCCCTCGCAGGACGCGTCGGCCTGCGCCCCCACGGTGCGCCCCGTCTCCAGCACCACCATGTGGACCGGACAGGTGATCGTCAAACCCGCACGAGGGAGCGGCACTCCGGAGACCTCTGGCACGATCGCCCGCCCCTTCCGGATGGTCGGCCGACTCACGGCGTCTTCCCCCACCAGGCGCCCGTTCACGGCGCCCTCTTCGGGGTCAAAGCGCAACGTCACCGACAGCGGCCAGCGCGTGGTGGGGGTCATCTCCACCGCCGTGGTGAGCGCCGCCTCGGCGACTCGAGGGGCGAGCTGCGGCGAACAGGCGAGGACATCCGCCGAGGAGGCCTCTCCGGCGAGGCCGATGGAGACACGCACAAAGCAGGGGTCGTCGTTCTCCTCAATCTCCTCGGCCGTCATCGAGACGGCCGGAACCACGCGCAGCGTGGGCACCGAGAGCGGCGCGTCGTTGACCCCCGCAGCAGCCAGCCAAAGAAGCAAACCAGACATGTGACCATCCAAGGCGCCCAAAGACAAAAAAAGCGGGCGCAAACACTCCTACAAGGGTCACCTGGCCCAAGCCAAGTCGACGCTCCACAATTTGATCGACGGTCCGCCGGACAAGGAGGACAATTCGGGCTCCGCCCGGTGCGCCATCCCAGCAGATTCCTCGCGGATCGCGGCCCCACGCCGGCCTCCCAGGCGATCGAACCCTCTGGCAAGGCCACGGAGACCGCCGCAGGGAGGGCGCCGCCGCCTTGCCCGGCCCCAGATGCCCCCTCGGACTTGGCAAAAGAGCCAACCTCGGGCAGGTTGGGCCCATGCGCACCCTGCTCCTCCTCTGTCTCGCCTGCAACCCCAAGGGCCCCAAGGACCCCGCCGACACCGCGGAGGCCGACCTTCCGACGGTCTGGGATGGCTGCCCCACGGCCGAGAGCGCCGTGGGCGATCCGGCCTGGGGCGGGAGACTGGAGGTCACCGAAGGCGCCCTCTTTTGCCACTGGCCCGACGAGACCTCCACCCTGGAGTCCGCCCTCGCCGAAAAGGGGCAAGCCCGCGTCATCGCCGGCAGCTACCCCTTCCCCACCGAGGCGGGCAGCTTCGCCCTCACCGTGCCGGCCTGCACCCGCGACGCGGCCGGACAGGTCGACGCCACCACCGGCACCGGCACGGGGTCGGTGGCCCTGGCCGGCACCTACATGCAGCTCTCGCTCTACCAGCCCTCCACCGCCGGGCAGGCCATCGGCGTGGTCCTCCTGCACGATCTGTCCGGCGAGGCGACGGTGCCGGTCAACGGCCAGGGCCCGCCGAACGGCTGGGATGGCTCCGTCTTCGGGCTGTACCCCGCCTCCGCCGAGGGGATCATCGGGCGCGGCTACGGGCCCTGCGCCAGCGCCGAGACCTGGCGCGTCGACACCCATCGCATCACCTTCGAGGGCGGGGAGGTCGAGCTGATGCTGCACATCGGCGACAGCGCCGCCGGCACCGAGCCCTTCGCCTTTGTGTCGGCGAAGGGCCAGCTCGACGGGGTGGAGTTTGAACAGAGCGACTACTTCTCTCTCGTCTACCGACCCGATCACCACCACTTCGGTCGGAACTTCGCCGTGCTGTTGCCGGAGCCCATCGGCGGGGCCTGCGCCCTGCGGATCGAAGGCCTGGAGTCCGAGAGCACGACGGTGGGCACCGTCTCCCTGACGGACTGCGAGCTGGCGGCTCCGTCGACGCGCGCGCTCCAGGGCCACACCCTCACCACGGTTGGCCCGTCTTGATCGCGGTGGCCCTGCTGTGGGCCCTCTTTGGCCTCGTGCTGCTCGGCCCCTGGTGCCTGCTGCAGGTGGGCCCCGGGCCAGGCGCGCTGGGGTCTGTGATTGGCCTCGTCGCCTGGCAGCGCCTGGGCCCACCGCCGATGCCGGGCCTGCTGCCCGGGCTGATGGGCGTGAGTGTGCTCGGTTCGAACCTGGGGCTGATCGCCTTCGCCCTCTGGCCAGGCTGACCCCCCGCTACAGATCCCGCCGGCAGGCCACCGCCGCCCGATCCCCCCGGCTGCCGGCGGCGATGTAGGCCACGCAGGGCCCCAGGGGCGTCGCCAGCAGGCTCGGCTGACTGCAGCGCCCCTCGCAGGGGATCGGCTCCAGGCCCTCCAGCGACAGGCCCTCCCCGTAGGAGAGGCCCGACCCCACGCTGAGCACGAGGCCCGCCCCCGCCGCCGCGTCATAAAAGTGCCGGCTGCCGCCGCGGGAGAGCTCGACCAGCAGCGGCTCGCCGCCGCCCTCCACCGGGCAGAGGGCCCCTTGGCCCTCGGCGCCGATGAGCCCCGCCATCACCAGCGACGAGCCCCCGATCACCTCGACGCTGCCGATGTCTTCGACGGCGCAGCGCCCTTCGGCGGCCAGCACCCAGCCGCTGCCGGTGAAGTGGCCCCGCCAGACCGCCGCGTCGCCGCCCGGATGTACGATCAGGTCGCCATCGTCGGCGAGCCCGATCGAGGCGCCCTCAGGCAGGGTGAGCGCCTGCTCACCGGAGGGGCCAAACAGTCGCCCCTGCCAGTCGCCGGCCGGCCCGCGCCAGATGGCCACCAGCCCCTCCGCCGTGGCCGCCATGCGGAGTTGGTCGCCGGCCTCATCGAGGCGCAGGGCGGCGGCCGGGTTCAGGTCGGGCCCCAAGCGCAGGCCCACCCGCGGCCCCCAGGGACCGCGCGCCGACCAGCCAAGGGCGAGGTCGCTGCCCCGGCGCAGGAAGTCCACGCCAGCCACCCCCAAGGGCAGCGGCGTGGCGCCGATCTCCGACCAGTCACCGCCCAGCGGGCGCGCCAGGCGCCGGTGCTGCGACCAGGCGCCCCGCCGCTCGACGAAGCCCAGCAGCAGGCCGCCGGCGCCATCCGAGCGCAAGACCGGCTGATCCGCGGCGCCGAGGCCCTCGAGCAGGGCGACCGGGGCGGGATCGCCGAAGCCCGCAGCACCGCCCGCGCGCAGGTAGACCTCGTCGGCGCCACCAATGTGCTCCACCCAGGCCAGGGCATCGGCCAGGGCGACCGGCGCGGTGGAGTCGGTGAGGGTGCCGTCCACCACGCCGAGATCGACGAGGCCGGCCTCGGTGAGGTCGAAGGCGCGCAGGGCAAAGCCCTCGCTGTCGGCGCGCTCGGCGAAGGTGAGCCGCAGGCCTCCCTCCACGGCGAGCAGGCCCAGATCGCGGCGGTGACGGCCGGGGGCGAGGGGCAGGGGCACCGGGCTCCAGCGTCGACCGTCGAAGCGCTGCATCCACAGGGCGCTCCCCGAGGTCCAGGCCACGCGGATGGCGCCGTCCTCCTCGACGAGGAGGGCCGGCCGCGCGCGCTCGACATCCTGCTCCCAGGCCCGCCAGAGGCCCTGGCTGAGCGCGTCGTCTTCGCGCAGGCGGGGGTCGGTGCGGCGCGGATCGTCGAGCAAGGGGCTGCGGCGGGGTGCGGCCAGCCAGCGCAGGCCCTCATCGCCGAGCAGGGCCACGGCGATGGGAAAGCGCACGTCGCCCTCGCCGCGGGTGAGGATGGCCTCGTTTTCACCCTTGCGCCAGCGCACCTGCTGGCGGTGGCGCAGGGCCAGCACCAGCCCGCCGCCGGGGGCCGCCGCCAGCGTGGGGGCGAGGTCGGCCTCGGGGCCGTTGGCGTTGAGGCCGGCGACGGGGCCCGCGAAGAGCTCGGTCCAGGTGTCGCCCGCGAAGCGCCAGGCGCCGAGGCGCTCGCCCATCCGTCGGGCCAGGGTGATGCGCCCCAGCGCATCTTCGACGAGGGTGCCGCCATTGCCCAGGCCGGGGCCGCCAAAGCCGTCGGCGAAGCCGGGCTCGTCGACCCCGCCCAGCGCCTGGGCCCGAAAGACCCGCAGGCCAGCGCCGCCGCGCAGGGCGAACCAGACCGTGCCTTCGCGATCGAGCAGCAGCGGGCTCTCGTCGAGGTCGCTCCACTCGCCCGCCGGCAGCGGGATCCACTGGCGCTGCCCCCCGGCGACGAGCCCGATGCGGCCGAGCTCCGCGTCGATCCAGGCCAGGGTCTGGCCGCGCATCACGAGGCCGGAGACGGTGCTGCCCCCCGCCGAGAGCCCGCCGCCGCTCACCGCGCTGCTGGGGAGCGGATCGAGGCTCTCCCAGACATGGCCCGCCGGCGGTGGCGGTGGCGGCGAGGCGCAGGCCCAAAGCAGCGGCAGCAGGCTGATCAAGCGCCGCCCCGCAGGGCCCCCGGCGGCGTGCGCACCACCAGCAGGCGCAGCTCGGTCATGTCCTCGATGGCGTAGCGGATGCCCTCGCGGCCGATGCCGCTGTCCTTGACGCCGCCGTAGGGCATGTGGTCGACCCGCCAGCTCGGCACGCCGCCCACCACCACGCCGCCCACCTCCAGCACCTCCCAGGCGCGCATCGCCTTGTAGAGGTCGCGGGTGAAGACGCCGGCCTGGAGCCCAAAGACGCTGTCATTCACCTCGGAGAGGGCCGCCTCGAAGTCCGAAAAGCGGCTCAGCACGGCGACCGGGCCAAAGACCTCGTCGGCGACCACGGCGCAGCGCCGGGGCACATCTTCGAGCAGGGTGGCCTCGATCACATTGCCCACCCGGCCGCCGCCGCAGAGCAGGGTGGCGCCGGCCTGCTGGGCCTCGGTGATCCAGGCCTCGATGCGGTTGGCCTCGGCGGCGGAGATGATCGGACCGATAAAGGTGGACGGATCGCGGGGATCACCGGCCACCAGCTTTTGCGTGGCCGCGACGAGGCGCTCCTTCAGCGTGTCGTAGAGGCTGTCGTGCACAAGGATGCGCTGCACCGAGATGCAGCTCTGGCCCGACTGGTAGAAGGCGCCGGTGACCAGTTGGGGCACCACATCGTCGAGATCGGCCCCTTCGTCGACGATGCAGGCGGCGTTGCCGCCCAACTCCAGCACCACCTTCTTCTTGCCGGCCCGGGCCTTCATCGCCCAACCCACCCCCGGCGAGCCCGTGAAGGAGAGCAGCTTGAGCCGCTCATCGGTGGTGAAGAGATCGGCGCCGTCGCGCTTGCAGGGCAGGATCGAAAATGCGCCCGGCGGCAGATCGCACTCGGCCAGCACCTCGCCGATCAGCAGGGCGCCCACCGGCGTGAGGCTGGCGGGCTTGAGCACGAAGGGGCAGCCCACCGCCAGGGCCGGGGCGATCTTGTGGGCGGCGAGGTTGAGCGGGAAGTTGAAGGGCGAGATGAAGCTGCAGGCGCCGATCGGCACCCGTTTGGTCATGCCCTGGTAGCCGCGGGCCCGGGCGGTGATCTCCAGATCGATCACCTCGCCGCCGATGCGCACGGCCTCTTCGGCCGCCACGCGGAAGGTGTCGATGAGGCGGCTCACCTCGCCGCGGGCGTCTTTGATGGGCTTACCGGCCTCCACGCACAAGGCCTCGGCCAGCTCGTCAAAGCGCTCGGTGAAGCGCTTCACGCAGTGGTGCAGCACGGCGGCGCGGGCGTAGGCCGGCATCTGGCGCATGGCGAGGGCGGCGCCCTCGGCGGCGGCGATGGCGGCGTCGATCAAGGCCGCGTCGGCCAGCGGCACCCGGGTCGCCACCTCGCCGCTGTACTTGTCGATCACCGGCAGATCGAGGTTGGGGGTGAGCGGCTGGTTGGCGAGAAAGAGGGGGTAGCTGGCGCGCACCGAGGGCTCCCATGCGGTGAAGCAGGCTATCTCCCCGCTGTCCTGGAGGCCCATGCCGCCTGCCTTCGCCGAGCTCGTCTGTCGCAGCGCGTTTAGCTTTCGCGAAGGTGCGAGCGATCCCGAGCGCCTCATCGAGGTGGGGGCCAGCCTCGGCCTCTCCGCCCTGGCGATCACCGATCGCGACGCGGTGTACGGTCTTCCCCGGGCCCACAAGGCCAGCCGCGACACCCCGGGCGCGCCCCGCCTGCTCTGTGGGGCGCTGCTCACCGTCGAGCAGCAGCCTGGCCTCGCGCTGATCGCCCGCGATGGCGTCGGTTGGGCCCACCTCTGCCGCATCCTCACCCGGGCTCGTTGTGGCGGAGCCGTGGAGGAGGCCCTGGTGGACGCCGACCGCGCCGAGGCGGCCTTGCAGACCGGGCAGGGCCGGCCCGGCGTCGAAAAGGGGCGCGCCCGCTTGCCGATCGGCGATCTGCTGGAGCGAGCCCGTGGTCTTGAGGCCATCCTGCTGGGCGACTGGTCGCCGGGGGCCGGGCGGTCCCTGCGCGAGGCCTTCGGCGAAGCGCTCAGCGTGGGGGTGAGCCGCCGCCTCGACGGCCAGGACGAGCGCCGGGTGGCCCAGGCCCAGGCCTTGGGGCAGGCGCTGGGCTGCCCGCTGGTGGCCACCAACGACGTGCTGATGGCCCGCCGCGAAGACAAGCCCCTGCAGGATGTGCTCACCGCGATTCGGCTGGGCACCACCGTTCAGATGGCCGGTCGCACCCTTCAGGCCAACGCCGAGCGGCACCTCCGCAGCCCGCGGGCGATGGCCGCCCTCTTCGCCGACCACCCCGATTGGATCGAGCAGAGCCTCATCATCGCCGATCGGGTCTCCTTTACGCTGGCCAGCCTCGCCTACCGCTACCCCCGCGAGGTCACCCCCGAGGGCCGCAGCCCCCAGGCCCAACTGGCGCACCTCTGCGAGGTGGGTCAACGCTGGCGCTACCCGCAGGGGGTGCCCGACAGCGTGCGCACCGCCATCGCACACGAGCTCGCGGTGATCGAGCGCCTGGGCTTCGCCACCTACTTTTTGACCGTTCACGATGTGGTGCGCTTCGCCACCGACCGCGGCATCCTCTGTCAAGGCCGGGGCAGCGCCGCCAACTCGGCGGTCTGCTTTGTGCTTGGCGTCACCGCCGTCGATCCGGCCCACAGCGCCCTGCTCTTCGAGCGCTTCATCAGCGAAGAGCGCGGCGAGCCGCCCGACATCGACATCGACTTCGAGCACGAGCGGCGCGAAGAGGTGATGCAGTATGTCTACCAGCGCTACGGTCGGCACCGGGCCGGCATGGTGAGCGAGGTCATCTCCTGGCGCCGCAAGAGCGCCGTGCGCGACGTGGGCAAGGCCTTGGGTCTCTCCCTCGACCAGGTCGACGCCCTGGCCCGCTCGATCCAGTGGTTTGACAAGGGCCTGCCCCAGGCCGAGCAGCTCGCGAGCATCGGCCTCGACGCCGCCGATCGGCGCGTGGCGCTGACCATCGAGCTGGCCGACGCCCTGCGCGGGCTGCCGCGCCACGTCGGCATTCACGTCGGCGGCTTCACCATCTCCGATGGGCCGCTGGTAGAACTGGTGCCGATCGAGCCGGCCCGCATGGAGGATCGCACCATCATCCAGTGGGACAAAGACGACATCGACATCGTCGGCTTTGTAAAGGTGGATCTGCTCAGTCTGGGCATGCTCACGGCGATTCGTAAGGCCTTCGGCTTGATCGAAGACAGATGGGGCCGGGCGCTCAACCTCGCCACCGTGCCCAATGAAGACCCGGCCACCTACGAGATGCTCAGCCGCGCCGACAGCGTCGGGGTCTTTCAGATCGAGAGCCGCGCCCAGATGAGCATGCTGCCCCGCCTCAAGCCGCGCACCTTCTACGATCTGGTGGTGCAGGTGGCCATCGTGCGGCCGGGGCCGATTCAGGGCGGCATGGTTCACCCCTACCTGCGGCGCCGACGCGGTGAGGAGGAGGTCGCCTACCCCCACGACGCCCTGCGGCCGATCCTCGAGCGCACCCTCGGCGTGCCGATCTTCCAAGAGCAGGTGATGGCCATGGCCATCGAGGTGGGGGGCTACAGCGCTGGCGAGGCCGATCAGCTCCGCCGGGCGATGGGGGCCTGGCGCAAGCGCGGCGGCCTCGAGCCGCACCGCAAGCGGCTGATCGAGGGCATGACGGGCCGGGGCATCGCCCAGGAGTTCGCCGAGCGCATCGCGGCCCAGATCGAGGGCTTCGCCGAGTATGGCTTTCCCGAGAGCCACGCCGCCAGCTTCGCCCGCCTCGTCTACGTCTCCTCCTGGCTCAAGCGCTGGTTCCCCGCGGCGCTCACCGCCGGCCTGATCAACGCCCAGCCGATGGGCTTTTACAGCCCGCGGGCCCTCCTGGCCGACGCCCGGCGCCACGGCGTCAGCCTGCGCCCGATCTCCCTGTCGCGCTCCGCCTGGGACCTCACCTTGGAGCCCGACAGCGGCACCATCGAGGTGGAGGGGCAGCGCCTGCCCGCCCAGGCGATCCGCCTCGGCTTCCGGCTCATCCGCGGCCTGCGCGAGGAGGCCGTCGCGGGCCTGGTCGAGGCCCGGGCGGCGCGCCCCTTCGCCGATCTGGCCGACCTCGCCCGCCGCACCCCCCTGCGCAAGGATGAGCTCGCCCTGCTCGCCCGCGCCGACGTCCTCGGCGAGTTGGGCATGGACCGCCGCCAGGCCCTGTGGGCCACCAAGGGCCTCTACGACCTGCCGCTCTTCTCGGGGCTGCTCCGCCGCGACGCCGAGGCGCCGGCGCTGCGGCCGCCCACCGAGGCCGAGGCCCTCCAGGAGGACTTCGCCACCACCGGGCTCTCCTTGGATCGCGATCCCACCGGCATCGTGCGCGAGGAGCTACGCGCGGCCGGCGTGAAGACCGCCATCGAGGTGCTCGACGAGGCCGACGGCGCCATCGTCAAGATCGCCGGGCTCGTGAGCAACCGCCAGCGGCCGGGCACCGCCTCGGGCATCGTCTTCATGACCCTCGAAGACGAGACCGGCATGCTCAACCTCGTCATCAAGCCCGAGCGCTTCGCCGCCCAACGCGAGCTGATCCTGGGCACCAACCAGCTCCGCGCCACCGCCCGGGTGCAGCGCGACGGCGACGCGGTGAGCCTGCTGGTGCTCTCCTTTGCGCCCTTCACGGCGGCCCCGCGGGTGGCGGCGAAGAGCCGCGACTTTCACTGAAGCGGGGGCGCGAGCGCTCCATCGACCTCGACCGCCGTGGCGGCGACCAGCGCGGCGAGGGCGCCATCGCGGCGCACCGAGGCGACAAAGGCCTCGGCGGCGACGACATCGCCCTCCAGGACCTCGGCCAGCTCTGCGCTTGAGATGCCCAACTCGGCGGCGAAGGCGGCGTGAGCAGCGGCCTCGTGGGCGGCTTGGGGGCCCACGGCCGCGGAGAGCGCGTCGAGGGCGGCCTCCCGGAGGAGGCGGGCCTCTGCCTGGGCGCACAAGGCCGGATCTTCGACGAAGCGCGCCCGGGCGGCGGCGATCTCAGCCTCGCCCAGGCCCGCGCGCGCCCAAAGGGGGGCCTGATGCTGGGAGAAGGCCTCGTCCAGCAGACCTGTGCGGGCCGCCGGGGAGGCCTGCGGGGCCACGCGCGCCACAAGCTGGGCGACGGCCTGCGCGCCGATCGAGGCACGCAGCGCGTCTGCGCGCTCCGCCTGCAATTGAGCGAGGAGCGAATCCATCACGGCCTCGGCGCTCGGACCGAGGCCGGCGGCCTGCGCGAGGCCATCGGCGTCCTTCCCCTGGAAGGGGGCCGGGCGGGCGGCAGCGTCGAGCCAGATGTGGGCCCGGACGAGGCCGGCTCCCGGCTGCAGGGGCAGGGCGCCGGGCGGCAGCTGCAACCAGCCCGCGCGCGTCTGACCCACCGAAGCGCCGACCCACCCCGTGGCGAGCCCGTCGGCGGGGTCTTCGGCGGTGCAGGCCCAGGCCGGACAGGCGCCGACCGCTTCATCGGCGGGCCCCCAGGCCACCAGCGAGAGCAGCAGCCGATCTCCAGCCTGCACCGGCTCGCCCTCGTCGAGGGGGCGCGCCGCCGCCCAGGCGGCCTCCCGCACCACCACGTCGAAGCGCTCGGTGAGGTCGGCCTCGGTGAGGTCGCGCGGGGTCTCGATGCGGGCGATCAGCCCGGACAGCAGCGCGCTCAATCGAAGAAGCCTCCCGCGAGGCTGCCAAGGATGGAGACGCCAGCGCCCACCTGGCTCACGATCGGGATGTTGGTCGCCGCCGCGATCGAGCCCAGGGCCGTGATGCCCGAGGTGGCCTTCTTGCCGACGCTGGCCTTGCTGTCTGCCATGTTGGCGAGGAAGGTCGCCGAATCGAGGCCGGCCATCGCCACGTTCATGCCGGGGACAAAGCGCGCCGCGCTCTTGCCGAGCAGGCCGGCGCCGGCCTTGGTGGCGGCCGCCGCCGCAGCCTTGGAGCCGCCTTTCGCCAGACCCCGGCCCGCCGCCCGGCCGGTGGTGCCCATCGCCTTGCCAATGCCGCCGACGTCACCCGCCGCGCCGGTGAGCGCCGCCATCACCGCCTGCGAGCCCTTGCCGCCGCCCTTGGCCAGCGAGGACGCGGCCGCCGCCGAGGCGCCCTTGCCCACCACGCCCTTGGCCGCGTTGGGCGCCACGCCGCGCAGGGCCGACGCCGCCGCGTGGGTGCGATTGGCCTTGTCGGCGCCCTGCAGGCCCATCGAGGCGGTGTTGAGCAGCCCCGAGCCCGCCTGGGTGCGGTCGGCGAGGCTCTTGTCTTTGCCAAAGAGGCTGCCGAGTTGCCCGGGGGCCTGCAGCAGGCCGGCCCCGGCGCCCATCAGACCCCCCTTGAACTGGCCGGCAGCGCCCAACCAGTCGAGGGCGCCCGGCTTGGGGCCGCCCTTCTTGGACGCCAGCGCGCTCTGGGCAGCGGCATTTCCAGCGCCTCCGCTCTTGGGCGCAGGCGCCTTGGGGCTGCTGGTGGGCTTCGCCGAGGGGGATGGCTTCTGGTGTTGCTGACCCATGCGTTCTCTCCGAGACCCAAGATACATCAGCCTCGCCCCCAGGCCGCCGCGTCACGCCCTTTTCACCTTCGGCGCCGCATCGCCCAGATCAGGGCAGGATCACGCCCAGGCGCCGGTTGTCGGGCCGGGTGGCCCAACTGCCAAAGACCAGGGCAACCCCCACCAAGGGCGTGATGACATTGCTCATCGGGTCGCCGGTCTGCAGATGGGCCATCGAGGCGCTGAGCAGGTTGATGGTGAAGCCGGCGTAGGCCCACTCCTTCAAGCGGGGCAGGCCCGGCACCACCACCGCGGCGACCCCGAGGAGCTTGGCCACGCCGAGGTGAACGGGGAACCAGGCCGGAAAGCCGAGGTGGGTCATGCCCTCCATGACCTCGGCGGGGCGCATCACATCGAAGACGCCGCCCGCCCCCATCATGAGGCAGAGCAGCGCGGTTGTGGCGTAGTAGACATAGCGAGACATCACAGGCTCCAGCGTCGCGGCGCCGGGTCGCACATCATCGGCGATCCAGGCCGCTGCCGAGCCAGGGTAGCTGATCTGGCACAGGCCTACCGGCGATCAACCGCGCTTTCCTTCCTCCTGCGCCCAGGACCAGGGCCGCCGCGGCGCGTGGCGGGCTCGACCGTGGGCCGGCTGCGGGCTCGGCGAAACCTCGGCGATCGGCTGGACGTCGAGGGGAGCAAGCGGGGTCAGCATGGCAGGCTCCGGGCGGGATGGGATGAACGGACGAGCGGCGACGACGGGCCAGGGTCAGACGGAGCATGAGGAGTGGGATCCGCAGGGAAGGACAGGAAACTCCCCTGCGGATCGAGCGCACGACGGGCCCCTCTCGCGCCCCAGCCCTACCGTTTGGAAGGGTGGACCTGTGCCCACAAGGCCCGTCGGGCCGGATGCGAGGCACTCGCAGAGGGGTTTTCTTCGTACACTCCGTCCACACCAGATGGATCGGATCGTTTGCCCTCCCGCTTGAGGGGCAAGGTGAACTAATTCCAGGCCGCGGCGGTTCGACGCCCGCAGATGAAGCCCCGGCCGCGCCGCGATACGCAGCCCCCATGGCCGCTTCGAAACGCCCCAGCTCTTCACCTTCCGCCCCTCCCACCGAAGAAGACGACTTCTTCTCGGAGGCCGCCGCTCCGCCCGCCGCAGCACCGGGGGTCACCGCCCCTGCCGAGGTAGGCCCGAGCTGGAACGCCTTGCTGCTCAAGTCGATGGGCGCTGGGCTCACCGCGGGCCTGCTGGGGGCCCTCCTCAAGGACCCGGGCACCGGCCTCACCCTCGGGCTGGCCGCCACCCTCTTCGCGCTCTGCTTTGGCGCGTTGTACAAGCGGCCGCCGGTCAAGCTGCCGCCGCCCTCCCCTGAGGTCGAGAACCCGGCGGCCCCGGCGCCGACCCTGGCCCAGCTCAACGCCGCGCCGACCAATGGCGTGAGCGATCCAGCGCCGACAGCCGCCGCCGAGCCGGCCCGCCCGCTCAACCGGGCCGAGCGCCGTCAGGAGGCCCGTCAGAAGCGCAAGCCGGGCTCGCCCCGTCGGCGGCCGGCCGATGGGAAAGAGGGCCCAGCAGGCCCCTGAGGCCCAGGGCGTCGCCGGGCAGCTCGCTGAAACGCGCCACCACGGCGTCGGCGCCGAGCTCCTGGGCCGGGATGCGCGTGTAGCCGCCCGCGATCAGCACCACCGGGATGCCTGCGGCGCGGGCGGCGCCCAGGTCGGGCGCGGCGTCGCCGATCATCAGCGCCGAAGCCAGGGGGGTGCCCAGGCGCGCGGCGGCGAGGCGCAGGGGGTCGGCGGCGGGCTTGGGCAGCGGCGCGCTGTCTCCGCCCACCACGGTGTCGAAGAGGTCGATCAGGCCG
>JBEIQK010000280.1:0-7533 GCA_040376505.1 Alphaproteobacteria bacterium
CCAGGGCTCCGGCCCCAGGTGCGCCAGGGCCGCAGGGAGCTGGGCGAGGGGGATGCGCTCGACCGTGCCGAAGCGGCGCGGATCATCAAAGACCACCGGCTCGGCATCCTCCAGATGAAAGCGAATCCGCGGCGAGCGCGCCCCCTCGCCCACACGGAGTTGCCCCGTCATCCGCGGATGCAGCAGCAGCGCCTCCTCGCCCAGGTCGAGGATCAGGATCTTGGCCCGGCGGCTCGCCCCCACGATGTGTACGCCCGCGAGGTCTTCACAGTCGGGCAGGCGCGCGTCGAGCCGCTCCACCGCGGTGATCCGCCGCCCGACGGCGTGGGCGCGGAGCAGGCGGGCCATGCCCTCCACCTCGGGGAGCTCAGGCACGCAGCAGCCCCGTGAGCGGCTTGATCGCCGCGGAGTCGGGGAAGATCTGCTGATCGAGCGCCTTGCGGTCGATCGCGAGGTGCTCGTGGAGGAGCCCCTTGAAGAGGGCGCGCAGGTCGGTGGTGAGGGCCAGATCGCGCCCGTCGGCGAGGCGGGAAGCCGAGAGCCCCGGCCAGTCCGCCAGCACCCGCCCGCCCTTCACCGGCCCACCCAACACAAAGGCGGCGCCGGCCGTGCCGTGGTCGGTGCCGCCGGTGCCATTGCCCTTCACCATCCGCCCGAATTCAGTCGCCATCACCACCACGGTCTGCGACCAGACGGGGCCCATCGCCTCGCGAAGGCCGAGGGTCGCGTCGGCCAGGGCGCTGAGCTGGCGGGCGAGGCGGCCTTTGCGCACGCCCTGACCGGCGTGGGTGTCCCAGCCGCCGACCTCGATCACCGCCACCCGCGGGCCCTCGGCCTTGGCCAGCAGGCTGCCCGTGGCGATGAAGCGGGCGCGATCGACGCCCTTCGCCTTGAGCTTGCGCGCTTCGCCCTCGGGGAGGCCCATGCCGCGGGCCTCGTCGGCGCCTTGCAGGGCGTGCAGGAGGGTGGGGTCGGCGGCGTAGAGCCTGGCGAGTCGCTCCAGCAGCTCTTCGCTGGCCGGCGCCTCGCCGATCGGATCGAGGGCGGTGACGGCCTGGGGGCCCTGGAGGAGGAGGGGGATGGCGGCGCCGATGGCGGTGGCGCTGCACGGAGCGCTGCCCAGCGCGCGGTTGAGCCAGCCGCTGTGGGCGCCTTTGGGGGTGTTGGCGCCGCACTCCAGCAGGTCCT
This sequence comes from Alphaproteobacteria bacterium, assembly GCA_040376505.1. GTDB lineage: Bacteria > Myxococcota_A > UBA796 > UBA796 > UBA2385 > JBEIQK01. Next base: position 1,189 of record JBEIQK010000280.1, read on the forward strand.
GGGCGTCGAAGTGCGAGCGGCCGAGGAGGGGGAGGCCGGCGGCGTGAACAATCGCCAGCTCGCCGCCGCTGTAGAGGGGCAGCCAGGGGGCGAGGGCGCTGTGCAGGCCAAAGGTGTCGTTGAGGGGGCTGTAGGGGCTGTCGCCGCCCTCGCTGGCGTCGAAGGCGATCTCGCCGCGGGCGCGCAGGTAGTCGGGGTCGCCGTAGGGGGGCACGGCGGCGAGGCCGTCCATGCCGCCGCGCAGCAGCACCACGATCAGGCGCCGCTCCCCCAGTTGAGGGCTGGCGGCGAAGCTGAGGCCGTGCTGGCCGAGGAGGCCCACCGCGGCGAGTCCCTGGAGGAGCTGTCGGCGTGTGGTCATGCTCACCTGCGCAAAAAGGTGGGGGAGGAGAAGACCAGGGCGATGGCGACGGCGGCGTTGGGGGCGCCGGCCACCGCCTCGGTGAGGGCGGCGGGGGCGGCCGCGCCGAGCACGCCGGCGAGCCAGGCGTTGACGTCGGTGATGTAGCGGGTGGCGCGGCGGCCGATCTGCTCGGCCATCGAGATGCGGCGCAGGAGCTGCTCGGGGCTCGACCAGGCCTCCTGGGTGTCGGGCCAGCCGGCGGGAGAGGGGGCGTTAAAGGCGGGCTGGCCGATCCAGTCCTGGGCGTAGACCCAGGCGGCGCCGGGCCCCTCGAAGCGGCCGGACTGGGTGCTGTTGAAGGCGGGCCCCAGGGCGCGGCCCACGGCGATCAGCCACTCCTCGGGGGTGCGCAGCTTGGAGGGGGGCGAGGCCCAGCTCTCGGGGTGGGCGAGGAGGGCCGCCACGACCCGGCGCAGATCGCCGCCGCTCTCCACGAAGACGGCGCTCAGCGCGTCGACGAGCTTCGCCGAGGGGGTGTCGGCGACGAAGTGGCGCGCCAGCTTGCCGCAGACGAAGCGGGCGGTGGCCGGCTGGCGGGCGACGAAGCGCAGGGCGTCTTCGGCCTGGCGGGCGTCCTTGGCGTCGAAGTCGCGGCCGAGCAGGCGCTGGGGGCCGGGCTGGTGGCGGGCCCCGGCGAAGCGGTAGGCCGTGTCGTCGGGGCGGGCCTCGCCGGCGGTGGGGGCGGGCCGCAGCAGCACGCCCCAGCCGGTGAGCATCTGCGCCAGGGCGATGATGTCGGCCTGGGTGTAGCCACCGTTCACGCCGAGAGTGTGCAGCTCTAAGATCTCGCGGGCGAGGTTTTCGTTCATGCCCACCTCGCACTCGATGCCGACCTTGGAGGCGGGCCCGACCGACTGATGATTGTCCAGGTACATCAGCATCGCCGGGTGGCGAACCACGGCCAACAGCAGGTCTTCGAAGCGCCCGGCGACATGGGGCCTAATGGCCTCGCGCTCAAAGGCGCCGATGAGGTGTGCGATGTTCGACTGTTGTTTGCTCACGGTGAAGTGGTTCGACCAGAAGCGCACGAGCCGCTCGACAAAGGGCTGATCGGTGGCCACGGCGGCCTCCACGCGGAGGGCCAGCTCGGACTCCAAGACCGCGCGGGCGAGCTGGCGGGCGGCCTTGCGCGACTCGGCCTTGCTGCCGTCGTCGGGCACCTTCTCGGCGTCGCGGCGCTCGGCGGCCTTCATACAGCCGCCGGGGCGGGGCTTGGGCGGGCCGTCGACGTCGAGGGCCGCGGCCTGGGCGGCGATGCGGTCGACATGAGAGGGCAGGGCGGCCAGGGCGGCGGGGATGCGCGCGGCGTCGAGTTGGGCGAGGAGGGCGGCGGCGCAGGCCTCGGCGGTGGCGGGCGGTGGGGCCTCGGCGGGGCGGGGCCCGAGGCCAAAGCGGGCCTGGAGCAGCCAGGCGGGCGAGGTGGCGGTGGACAGGGGGGCCTCCCAGCGGTCAGCTCACCCCGAGGAGGGCGATGCCCGCGACGACGAGGGCCGACCAGAGGTAGAGCTCGGGCCGAACCGCCTCCTTCAACACATAGCGGGCCATGATCACCGTGAACAGCGAGCCCACGCTGGCGGCGGGCCCGACGATGGCCATGGGGCTCACCATTCCGCCGATGTCTACGGCGAGAAAGCCGGCGGTCTCGCCCAAGGCGAAGAGCACGATGGGGCCCAACATCCGCGGGGTGGCCGAGCGCAGGCGCGCGCGATCGGCGATTAGGAAAGGGAGCAGCACCGCCCACTCCACCGCCCAGACCGCCAGGATCGAGGCGATCGGCCCCAGCGCCTTGGCCACAGGGCCGAGACCGACGATCATCAGCCCAAAGGTGAGGGCGGAGAGGGCGGCGCTGCCCAGGGTGTCGGCCCGGCTGCGGCGCCAGGTGTTGTCGGTGTTGGTGGAGCCGCGGGCGGCGGTGGCCATCGCGCCGATCAGCACGAGGAGGCCTCCGAGAGCGCGGAGCCAGGGCAGCGCTTCGCCCATCGCCACCGCGACGAGGCTGGCCACCAGGGCCCAACCGGCGATGATCGGGCTGGTGACCGAGACGGGGCCGCCCTCAAAGGCGCGAAACATCGTGACGTAGGCGATCGCCGCGTTGACGCCGGAGAAGACCAGCCAGCCCCAGGGAATGACCCCCTCGCTGGCCGGGAACCAGGGCAGGGCCATGGCCAGCAGGGCGGCGCCGATCGCCTGGCCGATCCAGACCGGCCAGAGGGGGCCGAGATCGCGCACGGCGGCGGTGATGGAGATGTTTGCCAGGGTCCAGGCGGCGCTGGCGGTGAGGCCGAGGGCGAGCCCGGTCAGCGCGGGGCCAAGCTCGGTCATGCGGGTGTCTTAGCCTGTGTGGCCCCCTCCCGCCGCAGGCCCCTCCTCGGTTACCATCGGGGCCTGCAAGGAGTACCCATGAGCGGCAGCGTGGTCTTCATCATGGCCGGCGGAAAGGGCTCGCGCCTCGGCGCGCTCACCTGTCACCGCTGCAAGCCGGCGGTGCCCTTTGGTGGGCGCTACCGAATCATCGATTTTGTGCTCTCCAACTTCATCAATTCGAGCTACCGCCGCATCTTTGTGCTCACGCAGTACATGGCGAGCAGCCTGATCAAGCACCTGAACCGCAACTGGCACCTGAGCGGCATGGGCGAGTTCATCGAGGTGGTGCCGGCCCAGATGCGCATGGGCGAGTTCTGGTACCGGGGCACCGCCGACTCGGTGTACCAGAACCTCAACCTGATCCGCGACGCGCGGGCCGATCAGGTGGCGGTCTTCGGGGGCGACCACATCTACAAGTTCGCCGTCAACCAGATGGAGGCCTTCCACCGCCACATCGACGCCGACCTCACCATCGCCGCCTGGCCCGTGCCGATCGAGGAGGCCAACCAGTTCGGCGTCATCGAGGTCGACGCCCACTGGCGCATCGTCGGCTTTCAAGAAAAGCCCAAGCATCCAAAGCCGATGCCGGGCAACCCGACGATGGCCCTGGTGAGCATGGGCAACTACTTCTTCAAGGCCGGCGTGCTGCAAGACGTGCTCACCGAAGATGCCCAGGACAGCAGCTCGGGCCATGACTTTGGCAAAGACGTCATCCCCAAGATGCTGCGCGAAGGCGACCGGGTCTTCGCCTACGACTTCGGCCAGAACCAGATCCCCGGCGATCCCCCCGGGGCCCGGCCCTACTGGCGCGACGTCGGCACCATCGACTCCTACTTCAAGGCCAACATGGAGCTGCGCAGCGCGGCCCCCACCTTGAACCTCTACAACCGGCGCTGGCGCATCCGCACCGCTCAGCGCGACTACCCGCCGGCCCGCTTCGCCCGCTTGCCGGGGCAGCCCCCCGTGGACATCGACGACTCGCTGGTCTGCGAGGGCTCGATCGTCCAGAGCGCCACCCTGCGCGAGGTGCTCCTGGGCTACGACTGTTTCGTTCACGGCGGGGCCCAGGTAGAAAATTCGATCATCCTCTCGGGCTGCGACATTGGGTCGGGGGCCCAGGTGCGCAATGTGCTGATGGACAAGAACTCCAGCATCGCTCCCGGGGCCCAGGTCGGCATGGACACCGAGGTCGACCTGGCGCGCTTCCCCTTCATCACCGAGAGCGGCATCATCGTGCTGCCCAAGGGCACCCATGTGCCGGCCACCGGGCCGGTGCGCCTCGCCCATGACATGTACGAGGTGCTGCGCCACGATCCGGCGACCAGCGAGGCGATGGCCCGGCTGGAGGGGGCCTTTGCGGTGTCGACCCGCGACCGCCACAGCCACGAGTCGAGCGGGCCGCGCTACCGCCGGAGCACGGGGGGCTCGTCGTCCTACGGGGGCAACATCCCCGATCCGGAGTAGGGGCGCGGATCTTCGGGGTGGTGGCCCCGCCTTTGGCGCGGGCCCGTCCCCTGGGCCTGCCGGCGGGACTGACCACCGTGGAGGTGAGGGTTTCAGGTGTCCATCGGCCAGGATTGAAGATACATCCTGGCCAATAATGGGGTCGTGGATTACCGTGTCGGGAAGGTCGGAGCGTGGAGATGTTGTCGAGTCACACGTTGTTGATCGGGGATGCTCGCTCCGTTCTGGCTGGCTGTGATCAGCAGGTCGCGCTGGTCGTCACGTCTCCTCCCTATCCCATGATCGAGATGTGGGATGACTGTTTTGATGGTTTGGACGCCACGGTTCAGCCGTTGATGGGCAAAGGGGAGAGCTGGCTTGCCTTTGAGGCGATGCACCGCTGCCTCGACGCGGTGTGGGCGGCCTGCGCTCAGGCGCTGATGCCGGGGGGCTTCTTCTGTGTCAACGTCGGCGACGCCACGCGGAGCCTGAATGGTGAGTTCGCGCTCTATCCGAACCATGTCCGCATCAGTCAGGCCCTTTTGGCCCTGGGACTGACCCCCTTGCCCGACATCCTCTGGCGCAAGCCCACCAACGCGCCCAACAAGTTCATGGGTTCGGGCATGCTGCCGGCTGGGGCCTATGTCACCTATGAGCACGAGTACATCCTGATCTTCCGCAAGGGCGGCAAGCGGGCCTTTCCGGCCGCCGACAAGGCCCGGCGGGCGGCTTCGGCCTACTTCTGGGAGGAGCGCAACCTGTGGTTCTCCGATCTGTGGACCGATCTGAAGGGCGTCGGTCAGGTCCTGGGGGCGGAGGGGGTCCGGGCGCGCAGCGGGGCCTTCCCCTTTGAGCTGCCCTGGAGACTGATTCACATGTACTCCCTGCAGGGCGACTGCGTGCTCGATCCCTTCGTGGGCACGGGGACGACGATGGCGGCGGCCCTGGCGGCGGGTCGATCGAGCCTTGGCGTGGAGCGGATGGACGCCCTGCAGCCGCGGGTCGCCGCCCAACTGGAGCTGGCCGTGGGGGAGGGCGCGCGCCGAGCCCGGGAGCGCCTGCGGGCCCACAGCGAATTCATGAACAGTCGTCTGGCGGCGGGCAAAGAGGCGGGCCACCGCTCGACGGTCTATTGCCTGCCGGTGATCACCGGTCAGGAGCGGGAGCTCTGCCTGGTGGAGCCCACCGCGCTGCGCCCAGAGGGGCCGGGCCGTTGGGTGGCCACCCATACGCCTCTGCTGACGGTGCCGGGCTGAGAATTGCACGCTGCGGGGCCTTGGGGTAGCTTGAAGGCATGTCGGCTGTCGCACGCCTCCCCGCTGCCCCGCGCGCCCGCACCCCTGGCTTGGAGGCCTGGGCGCGCCTGAGCCCCGATCAACAACGTTCCTGGCTCGACGCGGCCCAGGATGCGCTGGTGGCCGAGCAGGTCTTCAGCCCCGAGGGCCGCCTGCATCGCACGGCCAAACATCTCGCCCATGAGGTGCTCGAACGGTGGTTCAGCCGAAGGGGGCGCAAGGTCTACCTGGGGCTGGAGGAGGCGGTCTTCTACCCCGACGCCGACCCCTTCATCCCCGATCTCTTCGCGGTGATGGACGTCGCCGACCCGGGGCCGGAGTCCGACCGCTGCCGCTGGGTGGTGGCCGAAGAGAAGCGAGGGATCGACTTCGTCCTGGAAGTGCTGGTTCACGCCGATCAGCGCAAAGATCTCGTCGACAATGTCACCTTCTACGCGGCGCTGGGCATCCCTGAGTATTTTGTGTATGACCGCAAGCGACAAAAGCTCTACGGTTTCCGCCTGACCACGGTCCCCACCCCGCGGTACGTCTCCTTGGAGGTCGAGGACGGCGAGATCTTCTCCGAAGTGCTCGGGCTCGGGCTGGCCATCGAAGGCCGCCATCTTCGCTTTCGCAATGCAGGCTGCAACATCCCCGACAGCCGCGACCTCGCAGAGCGGGCGACGCAGATGCTGAAGGGACATGTCGAACGCATCGGCGCGATGGAGGGCGAACTGGAGTCGGAGCGCCAGCGCGCCGACACCGAGCGCCAGCGCGCCGACACCGAGCAGCAGCGCGCCGAGACCGAGCGCCAGCGCGCCGAGACCGAGCGCCAGCGCGCCGAGACCGAGCGCCAGCGCG
>JBEIQK010000225.1:0-8710 GCA_040376505.1 Alphaproteobacteria bacterium
CCAGGTGAGCTCATGTTTGTTGTGGGTGAGGTGCAGCAGGCGCCCTCCTGGCAAGGCGGCGAAGGCGGCGATGGCCTCGCGCTGCCCCTCCCCCTGGAGCTTGACGGTCACCACGATGTTGCGGGCCCGCCCGCTGTCGAGCCAGGCGCACACGAAGGCGTAGAGCCGCTCGGGGTAGCAGATGAGGTCGGAGAGCAGCCAGTCGACCACGCCCTCCACCCGATCGGGAGACATCTTGAAGGCGTCACCCTCTGTCCAGGTGATCTCCGGCCGCCCGACCAGACGTGGGTCGGGCCCCGCCCGGTCGACGGCATGGACAGAGGCGCCCAACTCGGCCAGCACCCAGGTCCAGCCCCCGGGCGAGGCCCCCAACTCGATGCAGCGCTCGCCCGGCCCCGGTCGGCGGCCGAGCCGCGTCAAGGCCTCCCAGAGCTTGAGGTAGGCCCGACTCGGCGGGCCGGTGTGATCCTCCACAAAGCGCAGGTCGCCATTGGGTAGCGGGCTCGCCACCGCGGCCGACGCGAGCAGCAGCCCGTTCTCGACCAGGGTGTAGGCGCCCAGCGGGCTGGTCTTGGGCGCCTCGGGAAAGACCAGGGGCCGGGCCGACACCGGCGGCAGCGCCTCGGTGATCAGCGCGAGTCGCCGGTGGAAGGCCCAACCATAGGGCCACCAGCTCCGCTGGATGCCGCGCAGGGCCGTCGCCGCCGCCTTCACGCTGGGGGCCGGCAGCAGTTGGGGCTCGAGCCAGCGCTGCTGGGCGAAGGGACAGTCCCCTACGCTGCGATCATACACAAAGAGCCGGCCGAAGCGGGCCCAGGGCTCACCCAGCTCGGCGATCAGCCGATCTTCGAGGCCCTCGGGCGCCAGCGCCGCGCTGCAGTCGGCCGGCAGCCTCACCCGGCGCTCCCCGCCTGCTGGCGGCGCCACTCTCCCATCACCAGGGCCGCCGCCACCCCCACGTTGAGGCTTTGGACCGCCCCGCTGCCCGGCACCCGCAGCACCCCGGCGCAGCGCGCGCGCAGCGAGGCCGAGAGCCCCTCCGACTCGCTGCCCAGGGCCATCACCACCCGGGCCGGCAGCCGCTGGGCGTAGAGATCGACCGCCCCTTCGCTGTCGGTGCCCAGCAGGGTCACCCCGCCCCGCTGCAGGGCGCGGATCGCCGCCAGCGGATCTTCGATGTTGACCAGGGGTACGGTCTCGGCCGCCCCCTCGGCCACGCGGCAGAGGGCCGCCGAGGGCCGCGGCAGGTCGAGGCCGATCACCGCCGTCGCGCCCAGGAAGGCCGCGGTGCGCAACAAGCCGCCCAGGTTGTGAGGATTGCCGATGCCATCGGCCCAAACCAGCAGGAGCGGCCCCGACGGCGCCAACAGGGCCGGCAGATCGGCCTCGGTGTAGCGCGGCAGGGCGCGCCGAAGGAGCACGACGCCCTCGTGGTGGGTGCTCTCGGCCACGCGGTCGAGCTCGGCCTCGGGCCGCACATGGTAGGCCCGACGCCGCGCCGCCATCGCGTGGAGGAGCCCCCCAAGCTGGGGCAGACGGGCCTCGCTGACATAGGCGCGGACGATGTCATCGGGGTGGTGCTGCCCCACGGCCAGCGCCGCGCGAAGCCCGCAGACAAGGGACTCCTCCACCGGTGGAGAGGCGGGCGGCGGCGACGGCGGACGGGCGACGGCGGTGCGTGACATGGCCGAGCGCCTATCTCGCAGACGGTCAGCCGGCCGGCCGGGCGCTCCAGGCCTGCGCCTTCCCCCGCGCCCCGATGGTGAGCGTGCCCTGCAGCACCCCATCGACGAGGGAGCCCTTGAGCCACACCTGCCCCTCCCCCTCTTCGGCCAGCTCGAAGCCCGACCCCGACTGACCGCCGCGCAGGCTGGCCGTGCGCCGGGTGGCGCCGAGGATCAGCTCCAACTCACCCCGCAGGCCGCTCCCCGAGCCGCTGAGCTGCAGGGACAGGGGCCGACCGCCCACCGTCCCGCTCCAGGCTCCCGACAGGCTGGGCGCAGGCGGCGCGGACTCCGGCGGCGGCGGGGCTTCTTCAGCGACGGCCATGGCATCCTCGACCGGGGCGCCGATCGGCTCCGGGGGCGCGGGAGATCCGCTCGCGGCGGCCGGCACCGCAGCGGAGGGAGCCGGAGCCCCCTCGCCCGGGGCGGACCGCCCCGCGGCGGGGGTCGAGGTCGATTCGGTGTGGGTCGAGGTCGACTTGGCGAGGGTCGATGGCACTTCGGCGGGGGTCGATGGCACTTCGGCGGGGTTCGATGGCACCTCGCCGAGGGTCGATGGCACTTCGGCGGGGGTGGAGGGCCCAGGAGGGGCCTCGGCCGCGTCGACCCCCGCCCCTTCGACCGCTCCCTCCGCCGACTCCGGGCCCGACCACAGCGCAACCGCGACCAGCAGCACCCCTGCGACCAGGACGGCCGACGCCGCCACGGCGACCAGCCAGCCCAGGCGCCGCGGCGCCGCCGGCTTCGGCGCGGGCAGACCGCCCGCAAAGGTGAGACCGCTGTCGAGGTCCGGCACCGCCGTCGCCTGGCCCGGGCCAGCCAACTGTCCACGCGCGAGGCGCGCCGCCTGCAGGAGGGCGCCCGCGTCGGCGAAGCGGTCGTCGGGGTTGGGCGCCAGACAGCGCTCGGCGATCGCCGCCACCGAGGCCGGGACCTCCGGACGCAGGCCGACGATCGGCACAAAGTCGCCGCGCGCCGCCGCGCCCAGCACCGCGCCGAGCGTGTCTCCGGCGAAGGGGGAGCGCCCGGTCAACATCGCGTAGAGGACCCCGCCAAGCGAGAACAGATCCGCCCGCCCATCCACGCCATGGGCGTCATCGACCTGCTCGGGGGCCATGTAGCCCGGCGTGCCGATCAGATCGCCGGTCCGCGTGGCGCCTTCGGCCATGCCGCCCAGCGAGCGCGCGATGCCGAAGTCGGTGATCTTGGCGATCGGCGCCTCGGGGCTGCCGCTCAGCAGGATGTTGGGCGGCTTGAGGTCGCGGTGCAGGACCTCGGCCTGGTGCGCCACGGCCACCGCGGCGGTCACCTGAACAAAGAGGTCCATCGCCAGGCCCACCGGCAGGGCCCCCTCTCGCACCAGCCGGGCCTCCAGGCTCTCCCCCTCCACCAGCTCCATCAACAAGGCGGCGCGCCCGTCGTGCTCCACCACATCACTCACCCGCACGAGGCCCGGATGAGAGAGGCGGGACTGGATCTGCCCCTCTTGCACGAGGCGGGCCGCCAGCTTGCGCCCCCCCACCGCCATCACCTTGAGTGCGTGAACGGTCCCCAATTGCCGGTGCCGCACCCGGTAGACCTGAGCGAGCCCACCCGAGCCGATCAGACCCTCGACCACGTAGCGATCGACCGTGTCTCCGATCTGCAGCATGGCTACTTGCTCCCCGGGTGGAGCGACAGCCCCGCGCCCAGGAGCCAGACATCGGTGGGATTGTTCACCGCGTAGGCCGTGGTGAAGGCTGCGAAGACAAAGTCCGTGCGATCCGAGGCCCGCAGGATGAGCTTGCCGCCGGCCCGCGCCGAAAAGGTGCGCAGGCTGGAGAAGCGATCCACATCGGTGAGATCCGCCTCTTCGAGGTCGACGCCGCGGTAGCGCCAGAGGATCGTGTACGAAGGCCCTACGCTCCAGCTCCCGCCGCCCAGCAGGAATTCGCCGTCGGAGGTCAGCTCGGGCCCGGGCACATCCTCGCCCGCCGCCTCGGTGCGCGCAGAGCGATGCCGCCAGCCCACCTCGGCCCATCCGCTCATCGACACGCCGCCGACTCCGCCGGCCCGCCCGACGCTGGCGAAGGCCCCCAGGTCGGTGGTGCCCTCGCCCAGGTTGGTCACCCGCTGGCGTTGGGCGTTGGTGAGCTGGCCGAGACGCAGGCTCGCGCCCACCGCCGCCGTCACCGGGGCGCCCGCCAGCTCGTCGGCCACCACCCCCTTGATCCGCCCGCTCAGCACGCCGATGCCCTGCGTCTCGGCGCAGGAGCCCGGGCCCAGGGCCGTGCAGAGCGGCCCGCCCTGGCGCACCGCCTCGACGTGGTACCAGGGCAGCTCCCCTTCGATCTCGATGCCGGGCAGCAGACCCCGGCTGCCGATCACCTTGAAGCCGAGCTTGTCGATGCCATCGTCGACCGGCACCACCGAAGGGCTCCGGCTGCCCTCGGAATTGGCGAGGTTCCCGATGTGTTGGGACTCAGCGCCCAGGTAGACCGAGCTGTCTTTAGGCCCCAAAGCCCAGGGGCCCGAGCCCGCCCACACCGTACTAATCGTCAGCCAGACGCCAAGTCCTGTCATACAAACTCCAGGGCGGGGGGATAACCATGCCAGCGGATCCCGGTTGGTTACGCCTGATCTTGAAAACTGGATCTACCGCCGTAGAAGACGGCGAAAGTGCACCTTCGCTGGAGTCGCCATGCGCCCCCTCTCGATCGCCGTCGTCGGCTGCGGCACGGCTGGACCGGCCGCGGCCCTGCACTTTGCCCGGGCGGGCCACGCCGTCGATCTTTACGAAAAGGTGGCCGCCCCCGGGCCGGTTGGGGCTGGAATCGTCCTCCAGCCGATCGGCCAGCTCGCGCTGGGTCGGCTCGGACTCTGGGAAGAGATCCAGGCCAAGGGCGCCCGCATCGACGGGCTGCGCTGCTCCACCGCGGCGGGCGCCCCCGTCGTGCACATCGACTACGCCGACGTCCACCCGGCCCTCTTCGGCCTGGGCCTGCACCGCGGCGCCCTCTTTGAGACCCTCTTCGCCGCCGTACAGGCCCAACCCGGCATCCGCCTGCACCTCGGGGTCGAAGGCCTGGACCTGCGCCGAAAGGCCGGCCGCCGCGTGATGATCGACGGCACCGGCCAGGAGCACGGCCCCTTCGACCTCATCGTGGTGGCCGACGGCGCCCACTCCCAGTTTCGCGACGACACGCCCCTCACCCAAACGGTGCGCCCCTACCCCTACGGCGCGCTGTGGTTCATCACCCCCGAGGCCAACCCCCAGCCGCGCGGCATGCTGCGCCAGGTGGTGGAGGGCACCACCCGCCTCGCGGGCCTGCTGCCGAGCGGCCACGCCCCCAAGGGCGGCCCCCGGGTGGTCTCCCTCTTTTGGAGCCTGCGCGCCGACCAGCGCGAGGCCTTTGGCAGGGGCGATCTCGACGTCTGGAAGCAGGAGCTCCTCCGGTACTTCCCCGACGCCGGGCCCATCGCCGCAGCCATCACCCAACCGAGCGACCTGCTGTACTCCGGCTACCGCGACGTGGTGATGCGCCGCTGGGCCACCGAGGACGTCGTCTACATCGGCGACTCCGCCCATGCGATGAGCCCTCAATTGGGCCAGGGCGCCAACCTCGCGCTGGTCGACGCTGACGTCCTGGCCGACTGCGTCGCCCAGGGCCCCACCGTCGCCGCCGCCCTCGACCGCTACAGCCGGGCGCGCCGCCGCCACCTCGACTTCTACCAGTTCATGACCCGCTGGCTTACGCCCTTCTTTCAGTCCGACCTGCGCCCCTTGGGGCCCCTACGCGACCTGGGCCTGCGCCTCGCCCTGCAGATCCCCTGGGTGCGACGCCAGATGGTGGAGACGATGGTGGGCATGAAGCAGGGCCTCCTGCGGGCCTCGATGCCGCTGCCCCTCCTGCCGGCCCCGCGCTAAGCGGCGGTATCCTCGCGTCGCTGGCGGCCTATGACCTCCCTCGAAGAACTGCTGAACCTGCCCCTCCTGGAGATCGGCGCCACCCGCATCACCACCTCCACCCTGGTGGGAATGGGGCTGGTGCTCAGCCTCGTCTGGGCGCTCAGCACCCTGGTGGAGCGCAGCCTCGCCGCCCTGGCCCGGGCCAAGGACGGTCGCTGGCCGGCCTCGACGCTCTACACCCTGTCGCGCCTGACCCGCTACCTGCTCTGGATCGCCGGGCTGATGATGGGCCTCAAGGTCGTCGGAGTCGATCTCACCGGCGTGGCCGTGGTTGGCGGCGCGGTGGGCGTGGGCGTGGGCCTCGGTCTACAGACCCTCTTCGCCAACTTCGCCTCGGGCGTGGTGCTGCTGATCGAGGGCACCCTCAAGGTCGGTGACTATGTCGATCTCCAGTCCGGCGTGACCGGTCGGGTGGCCGAGATCGGCATGCGCTACACCCGGGTCAACACCAACGACAACATCGACGTCATTGTGCCCAACACCGAGTTCATGAACGGTCGTTTCGTGAGCTGGACCTTTCAGTCGGGCATCCGCCGCGTGCACATCCCCTTTGGCGTGGCCTATGGCACGCCGAAGGAGACGGTGCGCAAGGCCGGTCTGGCTGCCGCCGCCCGGCAGCCTGGGGTGGTGGAGGACGCCGGCCACCATACCGACGTCTGGCTGGTGCGGCTCGGCGACTCGGCGATGGAATTTGAGCTGGTGGTCTGGTGCAACCCCGAGCTCAACGCCCGCCCCGCCGCCACACACGCAGAATTGCTCTGGCTCATCCACGATGAGCTGCTGGCCCATCAGATCGCCATCCCCTACCCCACGCGCGACGTCAACCTGCGCCTCGTCGGCGAGGGTCCGGCGCGGCCATGAGCGCGCTCTGGCTCGCCCTGCGTCAGGGCTACGATCGGCGCAGCGCCGCGGCCCTCGCCCTGGCGCTCTGCACCTATGGGGCCGTTGGCTACCACTGGCGCAACCTGATCCGCCCCGAGCTCGGGATGGACTGGCTGCTCGCGGGCATCTGGATCTTCATGACGGGCCTGCTCTGCTGGCGCCTGCAGCCCCGCGAAGACCTGCGTCTGGTGCTGGTGGGCCTCTGTGGCGGGGCGGTCATCGAGTGGTGGGGCACCACCACCGAGCTGTGGCGCTACTTCACCGCCGAGCGGCCGCCGCCCTGGATCATCCCGGCCTGGCCGGTCGCCGCGCTCACCATCCACCGCCTGCCGGCCCTGCTGCGGCCGCTCTGGCCCGGCCTCGATCGGCTAGCGCGGCTCTACTACCCGCTGATGCTCGGCTTCTTCGTGCTGATGGCCCGCTTTTTGTGGCCGAGCGTGCACATCTTCAGCAGCCAGGTGGTGCTGGCCCTGATGCTGGGCGTCACCCTGGTGCGGGCCCGGCCTGACCGCGATGTGTCGCTCTTCCTCACCGGCGCAGCCTTGGGACTGTTTTTGGAGTACTGGGGTACGAGTCGCTTTTGCTGGGTGTACTACACAAAGCAGGTGCCGCCCGCAGAGGCCGTGCTGGCCCACGGCTTCGCCGCGGTGGCCTTCTGTCGCGCCGAGGAGGCCCTGGCCGACCTGACCGGGCTCCGGCGGCGCGTATGAGGCGACCCAGCCTCCTTCGAAGGGAGCCCACGCGCCGCTCCCGCCGCTGAACCAGGAGGTTGGGGAGGGTACAGTCGCTCACAGGTCAGTTCGCCCACTCGGCGCCCCGGGGCCAGCCAGAGGACGCCGCGGCGCCGTGGAGGTCCCCCATGGCGGCCACGTAAGCGCCTCGGTCTCTTTGAACGGAGGGCTCAAGATCCGCCGCCCAGAACCGGGGGACGTCGCTGGAAGAAGGACCAGATCTCCTCGGCGGCGACGATGTCGCGAGGCGCAGCCGAGCCCGGCCACTCATGCCCACCGCCCACCACCTCGTAGAGCCAAACCTCGGCCCCGGAGGCCGCCCCCGACCAACGGTGGGCGATCACCGAGCGGCCATCGTCTGCCACATCGGGCAACGACTCCGGCGCCGCGGGCTCCAGGCCGTAGAGACTGACAAAGTGCCCCACCGTCTCTTCGGTTCCGAGGTAGGGCCCCCATCCGTCGGAATTGTCCATGTCTCCTTCCCAGCGCGTGATCGCGTCCTCGGTGCCATGGATCTCCAGCACCGAGGGCTCATGGGAGGGCGCGCAGGTGGCGCGCAGCACATCCATCAGGCACCCTGCGACCGGCGCGACGGCGACAAAGAGATCATCGGCCTCACAGGCGAGGCGATAGCTCATGTCGCCGCCGTTGGACATGCCCGTAGCGAAGGCACCCACCAGCCCGAGATCGGCGCTAACCCAGTCGGTGATGGCCCGAACAAAGCCGACATCGTCGACCTCACCCGAGGTAAACGCATAGCCGACCTCCCAGTACGGCTGGCCCCATTCGTCGGTGGTGCCCTGGGGATACACCACAGCGAAGCCCTCCCGATCGGCCACAGCGTTGAGCCCGGCGTAGCCTTCAATCGCCGTCGCCGAGTCGCCATAGCCATGCAGCACCACGACCAGCGGCGCGCCATCGGCCAGCGAGGCCGGCCGATACAAACGGAAGCGACGCTGCAAGCCGCCGTGCTCCAAGGTGTAGGCGCCTGAGCTCAAGGTGCGCGGTGGCTCGGTGGGCCCATCGCCGGTGTCGACAGGGCCATCGGTGTCGGGCGACAGGGGTTCCAAGGCCGTGTCAGCGGGCTTGGAAGAGGAGCAGGCCAGGAAGACGAGCATCAACATTCGTTTCTCCGTTTGCGAACCAGAAGGCCGATGACAACGAGGAGGTGCGGGCCCGCAGGGGCCCCAGTGGCGAAGGCATCGAGTGGACGGCCCCCGGTGACCGACGACCCCACATAAGCGACCTGCACCCAGGCGAGGCCAGCGAGGGCGGCAGGCAGGGAGATGTCGACACAGGCAACCCCGCGGGGAGCTCGAAGCGACCGATCTCCTCGGGCAGGCGCAGGCCGCTTGAACCCTGCGCCGTGGCCCCGCTGCCCGGCCCCGTTCCACCATAGACAATGGCTGTCTGCCCCGGGGCGC
>JBEIQK010000808.1:0-2903 GCA_040376505.1 Alphaproteobacteria bacterium
CCAGGAGGCGGCGGTGGCGGTGCTCAAGGCGCACCTGTACGCCCCGAAGAAGGCGGCGGTGTCGCGCGGGGACTCCAAGGTGGCGGGGCGCGGGCTGGAGGGTGCCATCGAGGCGCAGGCCGTGGCTGATGCGGCGGCGGGCCGGTGCTGGCTGTGGCGGGTGCCTTCGCCGCCGGAGCGCGGGGCCGATGCGTCGGCGCGCGTGGTGGACTTCGTCGGGGTCCTTCCGGGCGGCCGGTGCGTGGCGATCGAAGTGAAGGAGGGCAGCGCCGAGGCCTCCTTCAAGGTTGACCGGCTCGGCGAGAAGCAGGCGTCGGTGCTGGCCGAGGTCGACCGGGCCGGCGGGCTCGCGGGGCTCGTGATCGAGGTGCGCGGGCGGCGCTGGTGGGTGCCGTGGGCCCAGATCGCGCCCCGGGTCGGAGGGGGCGGGTACGTCGGGCCGGAGTGGCTGGGGGCCCATGGGGTCGAGGTGGTGGGCGCGGATTGGCTTGGAGCGGCGGAGAGGGAGGTGAAGGGCCCCAGCGGCGTGCTGCCGTGGGGCCGGTGAGGGCTACTGGCGGGGTGTTGCTTCGGCGAACGACTTGATGAGCGCCGATCGAAGTTTGCGCCAAGTGGGGCCGTGCCCGCCGGCAAGGCGGCCGATGTCTTCGCCGTAGAAGCTGAATTGGGCCAGCATGGCGGGGATCGCGTTCATCGTCAGCGGATCCTCGGTGGTGAAGTTGGTAATTTTGCCAACATTGATCACGGTCTACTCCTTTGCCGGATGCGCCGGCGCGCGGGGTCAGGGGGTGGCGGGGTCGGTGACTGAGGCGATCGCGGCGGTGTGCGCGTCGATCAGGTGAAAGGCGCGGGCGGTGCGGTCGCCTTCGGGCGTGCTGCACAGCTCTTCGGGGAGCCGCTCGCAGTAGGCGCACGGCGGGCGGGTGTGGCATTGGCATGAGCCGCCTTCTTCGACGAAGCGCCAGAGGTCTTCGAGGGCGGCCTTGCGCTCTTCGGGGGTCATGGCCGGGCTCCGGGGTCAGGGGTTGAGGTTGACGATCAGACTGAGCAGGGCTCGGCCCCGGCCGCCGTTGCGGGCGTTGTGGGCGCCGAGGAACTTCTCGGCGATGGAGCGCAGCTTGGGCGACGGGTCGGGGCGCAGCCGGGTGACGCCGTCGCCGTCGGTGGCGATGATCTCGGCGCCTTCGGCGTCGGTGATCTCGGCGATGGAGAGGTTGAGGGCGTCGACGACCTTGGCGGCGTCGGCGGGCGTTCCGTAGAACGTGGCGTAGGGGGAGAACACGATGGTGACGTGGTCGAGGGCGAAGGGCACGGGGGCTCCTGCGGGGGTGCGGTGGGCCCCGAAGGGCCCGGGTGGGTCAGCGGGCGATGGCGTTGAGGAGGGCCACCGCTTGCCGGGGGTTGATCCGGCGGCGCAGGCCGTCGGTGATGACGATGTCGGTCCAGGCGCCGCGCTTGCCGGCGAAGCGGATGTCGCCGCCGCCGATGTGGTAGCGGGTCGCGTCTTCGTGGACCTCGCTGATCCCGATCGAGAGGGTGTACTCGACCCGCTCGCCGCTGAGGTCAGCGATCACACCGGCATCCCACACCAGCGGGCGACCGTGGTTGTGGTCGGCGGCGACCCAGGTTGCCTCCTCGATGATGGCGATCTGCGCGGGGGTCAGGGTCTTGCACCGCTTGCTGGGATCGGCGACCGGGACCGCGTCGACGGGGCGGCGCTTGCCGGTGACGAGGCCCGTGCCGCCGCAGGTGAAGCACAGGCCGCTCTCGATGTGCCGGAAGGTGGGCAGGCGGCCCGTGCCGCAGCACTTGAGGCAGCCATAGGTGACGGATTCGAGGGCGGCGGTGGGGGCGGACATCGTGGGCTCCTTGGGGGCTTCCATCGCCCCGGTGATCTTGTTATACCCGGGCATCATGGGAGCGTCAACAATGCGCACGGAAAAAAGAGAGATCAGGCGATCGGGCGACGGGCACGCGGCGCAGGTGCAGGGGCTCCTCGGGGGCACCGTGGGCCCAGGGAGGGCGTCGGCGTGGGCGCTGGCCGAGGCGCTGGTGGCCCGCTGGGATGCCGGGTGGGCGCGGGAGCTGGTCAGGCGCGCGGAGACGGGGCACGGGGAGGAGGGCGAGGTGGTGGCCGTGATCGGCGGGGTGGCGCACGCGATCGACGGGCAGGGGCGGGCCAGATGCGGCGAGGCCCCCGCCGCGGGGTGGACCGTGACGAGGGCCCCGAAGAGGGCGAGGTGTGAGCGGTGCGCTACGGGGTGACGGGGTCGGCGGGGACGACGAGGAGGTCGGTGAGCGCCGAGAGGCGGGCGCGGTGGGCGGCGATCTCGGCCTCGGCGGCGGCGAGGATGGCGGCGTTCCACGCGGCGAGGATGTCGGCGGCGGTCGGCGCCGGGTCGAGGGGGATCGAGATCGAGAAGCCGGGGGCGGCTGTGCGGGGCTGGGTGATCACGAGGTGAGCCTCGACGAGGGCGCCGCTGTCGGTGGCGTAGCGGGTGCGGACGCTGGCCCAGGGCAGCAGTCCGGCGCCGGGGTCGGCGGCGGCCGACGCGATCTCTGGGATCTCGCGGAGGATCGCGCTGGTGTTGGCGACGGCGGCAACATGGTTGGTTCGGACGTAGCCCCGGAAGCATGAGGGCCGGTCGCCCAGGTCGCGCAGGGCGGCGTGGATGCGGATGGCGGCTGCGGCGAGGGCGGTAGCGAGGGCGGGGGTCATGGCGGGGCTCCGTTGTGGGTTAGGCGGCGCAGAGGCGGTCATAGATGCTGCTGAGCCCGTCGCGGGCGGCGCGGGCGTGGCGGACGGTGTCGGGGTCGCGTTTGTGCTTCGGTTTCTTGGCTTCGGCCTCGGCTACGAAGTCCTCCCCGTTCATGAGGTCCAGCAGGCCGAAACGGATCGCGCG
>JBEIQK010001065.1:0-1824 GCA_040376505.1 Alphaproteobacteria bacterium
CCGCATCATGCCCCAGCGCCTGCGCGGGCGCACCCGCCGGCTTGTGCGAATCTCGTCTGGTCGCGCGCGCCTGCCCATGGAATGCAAGGCTGCGGCGACTGGTTAGACCGGGCGACCTCGGAGGTGCCCCCATGATGCCCTTTCTCGCCCTCGCCGCCGGCCTGTCGGCCGCCCAGGCCGCGCCCGCCGCTGCGCCCGCCTGCGACACCAAGCCGCTCGTCGCCGCCTACAACAACGCTCCGATCGCCGAGATCGGCGCGGCCTTCCTCAAGATCGTCGACTGCGACACCCGCATCGCCGCCAAGGTAGCCCCCGAAAAGCTGCCGAAGATGCCCTACAACGAGACCGCCACCAAGGCCGCCATCGCCGCCATCGAGGTGGGCGCCACCGACGCGGCCATCGCCTGGGTCGACAAGCTGCAGAGCGACGATCGGGCCAGCGCCGTGCGCCTGCTCGGACAGAAGTGCAACGAGTCCTCGGCCGTGCAGCAGTTCTTCCTGGGCCGCGCCGCCGCCAAGCCCAATGAGTTCTGGGACCAGCGCTGGTTCCGCGCCCTCGGCGAGTGCCACAGCCAGCCCGTCCAGGATCTGCTCTGGACCGAGGTCGCCAAGGGGCCGGGCGGCGATCGCTCCCGCTACTTCTCGGTGCTCGAGACCTACGCGCGCAGCGCCGGGGCCGCCGCCGTGCCCAAGCTCACCGATGTCTTGAAGGAATCGAAGGACGGTGAGCTGCAGGCCAACGTGATCAACCTGTACCCGGATGCCTCGGGCGTCGGCTCCCCCGGCGGCCTCGACCCCAAGATCGCCCAACTCGCCGTGTCGGCCATCGTCGGCGCCGCCCCCGACCTGAAGGTCAAGGGCGTGGAGCAGGCCCGCCTCACCCTCACCTCGCTCAACGCCGAGGGCGAGGCCAACAAGCTGGCCGGCGTCCGCTACAAAGAAGACCGCCAGAAGGACGGCACCTACATCTGGGGGGCCGTGCTGGTGGAGGTGGCCCAGTGCAAGAAGGGCCCGGCCCAGCGCTTCCACGTCGCCAAGGCCCTGGACAACGGCGATCTTTGGGGCGACCAGGTCGAGGGCGCCGTGCAGGCCGCGATCACCGGCAAGTGGGCCACCGATCTGGCCGAGGGCTGCAAGGGCACCGGCACCACCAAGCTCGTGGTGCCCAAGACCCCCTTCCCCGGCCAGGCCGCCTACGAGACCTGGGTGGAGGGCGTGCTGAAGGAGCACAAGAACGAGGCCGTGAAGAAGCCGGCCCGCATCGACGAGCCGAACCTCAGCCTGTAGGCCCCGCAGGGTCGACAAAGCAGAGGTGCCGATCTCGCCCGGCGCGCTTGGCCTCGTACAGGGCGAGGTCGGCGCGATGCAGCAGGTCGTCGATGCCCTTGTCGGCGGGTCGCAGCGCGGTGAAGCCGATCGAGGCCGTCACGGAAACCGGGCCGACGGCCGTTTCGAGGGGCCTCGCGCGCAGGAGCTGGAGCAGGCGCCCCAGGACGAGGGCGCCGACACCCTCGTCGATCTCGTGCAGAAGGATGGCGAACTCCTCGCCGCCCCACCGGGCCATGACGTCGGGGCTGCGGAGGCGGGTGCTGAGCCGACCGGCCAGGGTCACCAGCACCGCGTCGCCCACCGAGTGGCCGAAGCGGTCGTTGATCGCCTTGAAGTGGTCCACGTCGAGGAGGGCGATGACCAGCGGCCGACCGTGGCGTCGGGCCAGGGCGATGGCGCCGCCGGCCACCTCGTTGATGTGCCGACGGTTGAACAGTCCGGTCAGCGTGTCGATGCGCACGAGCTGCTCAATCTCGGCGCGCAGGCGGTTGGCCTC
>JBEIQK010000659.1:0-3801 GCA_040376505.1 Alphaproteobacteria bacterium
ACCGCGCGGTGGTGCTCTACGCCGGCCAGCTCATGGAGGATGGGCCTGCCGCCGAGGTCCTCGCCCGGCCGCGCCACCCCTACAGCCGCCTGTTGGTGGCCGCCGCCCGCCGCGACCAGGCCGATCTGCGCGCCCCGCTGCCGGCCCGGCCGGGGCGACCGATCGTGATGGATCCGCCCCCGGGCTGCCCCTTCGCCCCGCGCTGTCCCCTGGCCGAGGCTCGCTGCCAGCGCGAGGATCCGCCGCTGGTTGAGCTCCCTACCGGTGCCCGCCTGCGGTGCCACTTTCCCCCGGTCGACTGAAGAATCCGTTTGGAGATTGAGATGGAACGCCGTCCGCTACCCCCCGAGCTCCTGTTGGGCTTCGCCACCTCCTCCTACCAGATCGAAGGTGCTGTCTTCGAAGGGGGGAGGGGCCCCTCGATTTGGGACACCTTCTGTCGCACGCCGGGCAAGGTGGCCAAGGGCGAGAACGGAGATGTCGCCTGCGATCACTACCACCGCTGGCCCGAAGACATCGCCCTGATGAAGGGTCTCGGGGCCCAGGCCTACCGTTTCTCGATTGCCTGGCCGCGCATCTTTCCAACGGGCCCTGTGGTCAATGAGGCGGGTCTCGACTTCTACGATCGGCTCGTTGACGGGCTGATCGCCGCTGGCATCACGCCTTGGGTGACGCTGTACCACTGGGATCTCCCCCAGTGGCTGCAGGATCGCGGCGGTTGGGCCGACCGCGGCACCGTCTACGCCTTTGTGCAATTCGCCGGCGCAGTGGTGGAGCGCCTGGGCGACCGGGTCCGACACTTCATTACGCACAATGAGCCCTGGTGTGTGGCGCACCTCGGCCACGTCGAGGGCCTCCACGCGCCGGGCGACAAGGACTGGTACACCGGCCTGCGCGCGGCCCACCACGTGCTGCTGAGCCATGGTCGGGCCGTCCCCGTCTTGCGGGCCGGCGCGCCGGGCTGTCAGGTGGGCATCACGCTCAACCTCGTGCCCGGGTACGCCGCCAGCCCCAGCGCCGCCGACGCCGACGCCCTGCGCCACTTTGACGGCTTCTTCAACCGCTGGTACCTCGACCCGCTCTATGGCCGGGGCTACCCCGCCGACATGGTGGCGGACTATGCGGGCCTCGGCCGCCTGCCCCAGGGCCTCGACTTTGTGCGGCCGGGCGACCTTGAACAGATCGCCGTCGACACCGACTTTCTGGGCGTGAATTACTACAGCCGCGCGATCAACCGCAGCAGCACGGTGCCCGAGGCCGAAAACGCGCCCCGGCAGATCGCCGAGCCCGGCCCGGAGGCCCGCACCCACATCGGTTGGGAGGTCTACCCCGACGGCTTGCGGGTGCTTTTGCTGCGACTGACCGCCGACTACGCGCCGCGGTCGATCTACATTACCGAGAACGGCGCCAGCTATGCCACCACCCCAGACGACAGCGGTGCCATCCCCGATCAGGCCCGCGAGGACTACATCCTCGCCCACCTGCACGCCGTCGTCGACGCGGCAGAGCAGGGAGCGCCGATCGGCGGCTACTTCGCCTGGTCGCTGATGGACAATTTCGAGTGGGCCTATGGCTATGCCGAGCGCTTCGGCCTCGTCTGGGTGAACTACGAGACCCTCGAACGACGGCCGAAACAGTCCGCCCTGGCCTATGCCGAGGTCGCAAAGACCCGCAGCCTGCCGCAATCCTAGCGCAGGGCGTCGAGGATGTCGGCCCGGGCGTCTGTCCAGGCCGGGATGCCCGGGGTGGGCTCCAAGGGCACCCAAGCCCGCAGGGCGAAGGCGCTCAGATCGACGCCCTGGGGGGCCAGCATCACCCAGCGCGAAGCCAGCTTGGCCTCTTCTTCATGACCGGCGAGATCGCCATCCTCGCGAATCCGGGCCGCCACGCCCAACTCCAAAGCCGCCGCGCCGAGGATGGGCCGCAGGTCGGCGTACTGGTTGGAGATGTGCAACACCACGATCCCGTCTCCCACGGCGCGCAGGTAGGCCCGCAGCGCTTCGACGGTGAGCAGATGAACGGGGATGGAGTCGCTGGAAAAGGCGTCGACGATGAGAAGGTCGGCCCGCAGCCCGCTGCCCTCCACCAGAAGGCGCCCGTCGCCCACCACCACCGCCGGGCTCGACCCCACCCGCGCCGCCGCGTCGCTCAGGTAGGTGAAGAGGCCTGGATCGACGGCGATCTCCCTCACTGCGGGGTCGAGCTCCAAAAACAGAAAGCGATCGCCCGGGCGTTGGTGGGCCGCGAGGCCGCCCACGCCCAGCCCGATGATGGCGACGTCACCCGGCGGCAGCACCGCGAACAGATCACCGACCGGGCCCGAACGGTGGTAGTAGCCGGTGGGCATCTCTCGGTAGGGGCCCGAGCCCTGCATGCCGTGAACGGTGGCGCCGTGCTGGAGCACATGCCAGGCCCCGCCCCGGGTGCTCCAAACGACATGGCGGCCGTAGAAGGTGCGCACCCGGTGGAGCGCCTCGGCGCCGCCCTGCTGGGTCATCACCAGGGCCGCCACCATCAGCCCGCCCAGCGCCAGCGCCGCACCGGATCGGGCCTCTGCCCGCAGGCTGATCAGGGCCGCCGCGAGAAAGAGCAGGGCCAGGGCTTCGGAGGAGACCCATGCCGCGCGGGCCGCTGCCGCCACCCCCAGGCTCAGCGCGGCGAGGAGGCCGATGGCCAGCACCCCGCGGCCCTGGCGCCAGGCCAGCGCGAGCCCGGCGCCGGCGAAAGCGAGGGGGGCCTCCCAAAGATCATTCAGGAGCAAAGGCGGCAGCAGGCTCCCCGCGATGCCGCCCAAGGCGCCGCCCACCGAGGCGGCGAGGTAGAAGGCGGTCAATCCGTCGGCCGAGGGCCGCAGCGCCGCCATGCGCCCGTGCAGGGCCGCGCCGACCAGCAGCAGGGCCAGCGACTGAAGCCCGATCGCGGCCGGCGCGCCCAACAGACCGTCGATCATCGACAGACCGGCGCCGGCGATGGCGAAGGGCGTGAGCCGCTCCAGGATCGGCTGCAGACGCGGCCCCTGGGCGGAGAAGGCCAGGATCCAGGTGAGCAGGTAGGCCGAGAGCGGCACCGCCCAGAGCAGGGGCACCGCGGCGATGTCGGTGGAGATCCAGGTGGTGACCGCCATCGAGAGCAGGCAGGTGAGGGCGGCCCAGGCGCCGATCTCCACCGCTCGCCCGCGCGGCAGCGGTTCCATGGCCGGGGTCCGGGCTGGGGCGTTGGGGGTGGACAGCCCCAGGGCGGCCAGCCCCAGCGCGTAGATGCCCCATCCGGCCGACCAGAGCTGCGACTGGGTCTGAAGATCGGCCACCCGCTCCAGCACCAGGGGTTGGGCCCAGAGCCCAACGAAGCTGCCGATGTTGCTGGCCACTGCCAGAAACCAGGGGTCGCCGGCCCCCGGTCGCCGCGAATACCAGGCCTGCAGCAGGGTGCCGCTCCCGGCCAGGGCGAAGCCCGCCGGACCGCAGATCAGGATGAGGCCGCCCAGGGTGGCGCCGATCGGCTCCTCGCCGGGGGCCCACCCCTCTGGAAGGCCGATGGGCAGCCCCGCCGCGGCGACGCCCATCACGAGCAGGTGAACCCACACGCCCTGGCGCAGGCTGAGGCGCTGACTCAGGGCGTGGGCGTAGAGGTATCCAGCCAGCACCAGCACCTGAAAGAAGACCAGCGAGGTGTTCCACACCGCCGCCGCCCCACCCAGGGCGGGGAGGATCTGCCGGGCCGCCAGAGGTTGCACCGCGAAGAGCAGCGCAGCGCCGAGCCCGACGAGGAGGGCGGCGGGAACAGGCATCGGGACTCCAGGAG
>JBEIQK010001119.1:0-1626 GCA_040376505.1 Alphaproteobacteria bacterium
ACGTGCGCGCCGCCGCCGCCGCCCTGCGCGACCCCGAGGCCCGCCTCGTCCACGAGCTGCTCGCCGAGCCCCTGCCGCCCCTGCCGGCCGAGCGCGACCCGGCGCCGCGGATGCCCGACCTCTTCGCCCTCCTGCCCGCGCTGATGCTCTGAGCCATGGCCCCGGTCGCCCCTCTCCTCATCGGCGTCCTCATCGCCCTGCGGTACATCGCCAAACACCGATCCGGCGACGACATCAAGATCCGGGTGGGTGACCTGGGTCTGTTCGGCGCCTGGGTCTGGCTCTTCCTCTTCTTTCTGATGGTCATCAGCGCCGAACACACGCCGGCGCGGCTCACCTATGGGATCCTGGGCAGTCTGGCCCTTCCCCTGGCCTTCCCCAGCCTGCCGGCGCGGCTGATCCTGCGCTGGAAGATGCTCAACCTCGCCTTCTGGTCGCTCCGCGCGCTGGGTCTGTCGACGCTGCGCATGGAGCCCGTCGGCGGCGCCAGCGTGCTGCTGTTGCACCACCACGCCGACGCCGGCGCCGCCCACCTCGACCGCATCGCACAGCGCCTCGAAAAAGTGCGCGTGGCCTTGCCGATCACCGTTCTGGCCTGGGCCCTGCTCCACCAGCGCCGCAACGAAGAGGAGTCCGCCCGCAGCCTGATGACCCTTTTGTCTACCCTGCCCAGGCTCTCCTCGGCCGATCCCACACGCACCTACGCCCGCCTCTGGCTCCAAGGCGAGGCCGCGGCGCGCGGCGACTGGGATGAGGTCGACCGTCTCGGCCACTGCGGCAGCCGGCGCGGCGGCGGAGATCCCCGTCCCGCGCGGATCCTCGCCGAAGAGCTCCACGCCCGGCGCGCCGGCACACCGGGCTCCCGCTGGCGCTGGGGCTTTCCCTTTGCCGTGCTGCGCGCCATCGACGCCGCCCCCCTCCTGCCGAGCCTGCCCGAAGACCGTTCACGTACCTTTCGCCTGCCGCCGGCCCTGGCCAGCGCCGATCCCCTGGCGCGGGCCCGCTGGCTGTCGGCCGCCCTGGAGCGCGCGCCCCAGGCCCACCCCGCCCAGTTTCGGCAGGTCGGCCGCGCCTGGGATGAGGCCCTGCGCGATCCAGCGCTCAAGGCCCGCCTCGCCGAGCGGGCCGCCGCGGTGGGCGCCCTGCGCGAGCCCGAGGACCTGCTCCTGGACCTGCGGGAGCCGGCCCGCGTCGCCCTCGTCGCCCGCATCGGTTCCGAGCGCCCCCACTTGGAGCTCGGCGCCGAGGAGGGCCTGCTGGCCGACGCCCTCGCCGAGGTGCGGGAGCCCTTGATCGACCGGCTGCAGGATCTGATCGACGACCTCGACCGGCTCAGCGCCACCCAGGCAGAAGACTGGCTTCGCCTCGCCCGCATCCAGGCCCTCACCGACTGGCTGTACGCCACCGGCGGCGTCGCCGATCGCGCCTGGCTCTACCAGAAGGTCTTCTTCAAGACCCTCAACCACGCCGTCGACGCCTTCAACGTGCAAAAACAGACCCCCTATGCCTTTGTGGCGATGTGCTGGCTCCACACCCTGGCCGAGTCCGAACACGACCACTACCACATCGACCTGATGGAAGAGAACCTGAAAATCCCGCTTGGAGTGTAGATGTTCTACAATCTTG
>JBEIQK010000920.1:0-2397 GCA_040376505.1 Alphaproteobacteria bacterium
GTCTCTCTGTGGTGGCTGGAGCCTGGGCTGTTCGGACATGGCGCTGAGGAGCGCCGAGTACGACAGGGCCGGCGGGGAAGAGGCGCCCCCGGCCTCGCCCGCCGCGGACGACGATGACGGCCTTGGCGGCGAGACCGAGGTGGCCTTCCTCGGCCTGCGCCCCGCCCCCACCGAGACCCATGTCTTCGTCGCCAACCCCTCGCTCAACACGGCCACCCGCATCTCGGTGCCCAGCCTCTCGGTGTTGACCACCGGGGTCGGCGTTCATCCGGCGGTGGCGCTCACCACCCCCGATTCACGCGCGGCGGTCATCTTCAACGAGGGCTCCGACGACATCAGCCTCATCGACGCCGAGGCCATGACGGTGCGCACCGTGGCGGTGCGGCCCAATTTCAACGAGATGGTGATGTCGCCCGACGGCGCCTGGGTGGCCTGCTTTCACGCCGCCGCCGCCGAAGACAGCGACGATCCGGTCTCCTCGGGCAGCCAGTCCTATGGCGAGGTCAGCTTTGTGCGCCTCGACGACGAGGCCCACTTCCCCCTCGTGGTGGGCTACAACCCGCGGCAGGTTTTGTTCACGCCCGACGGCAGCCGGGCCCTCGTGGTGAGCGACGACTACCTCGTGGTGGTCGACCTGCGGGGCGACGAACCCCTGCGCACGGCGCTGCCGATCACCGACGGCGAGACCGACCCCCCCGAGGCCGAAGAGGTTGTGGTCGACCCGGCCGGCGTGTGGGCCCTGGTGCGCCAGTACGGCGCCTCCGAGCTGGTGGTGGTCGACATCGAGGCCTTGGAGGTGGGCCGGGTGCCGATGGCCGGCTCGGCCACCGACCTGGATGTGACCCCCGATGGCCAGAAGGCTGTGGCGGTCAGTCGCAGCAGCTCGACGTTGATGATCTACGATCTCTCCGATCCCTACGCCATCCCCGAGACGGTCGACCTGCCCCCGGCCGAGGTTCTGGGCTCGGTGGTGATGAGCCCCGACGGCAGCCGCGGCCTGCTCTTCAGTACCCAGTCGGGGCTCTCTCGCTACGCCGTCTGGGACATCCTGACTGAGGATCCCGAGCAGCGACTCACCGTTCACAGCGTGGAGAAGCCGGTCAGCAGCGTAAACATCAGCCCCGATGGTGCGACCGCGCTGCTCTTCCATGACGCCGCCAATGGCGTCGATGTAGACAGCGACTCGCCCTTCTACAATGCCTACGCGCTCACGATGATCAGCCTGCACGATCTCTTTCCCAACACCCTGCGCCTCGCCGGCGAACCCGAGGGCTTTGCCCAGTCCGAAGACGGCTCCATGGGCTTTCTCATCCTCGATGGCGTCGCCGAGCTCGATGTCTTGCGCTACCGCGACCTGATGCATGATCGCGTGCCCCTGCGCAGCGAGGCGGTCTTTGTGGGGGTGTTGCCGGGCACCGAGACGGCCTTTGTCACCCAGGAGCACGACCTGGGGCGCATCAGCTTCTACGACACGGCCACCGAGGCGCTCAACACCGTCACTGGTTATGAGTTGAACGCCGCGATCGAGAAGTAGGCGCTTCTGGGCGGATGGAGCGCTGAGATGCCCCTCTTCGACCTTCCAACCTGGCCTGAGCCGCCGCCCTGCGCCGACAGCCTGCCGGGCTGCTACAGCAGCTATGTGCTGATGGTCGATCTCGACGGCGATGGTGATCAAGACACCCTCTTCGCCAATGGCGGTGGATACTACACCCCGGCCGAGGCCGAGCCGATCGGGGCCTGGCGCAACGAGGGGGGCACCCTGGTGGAGGCCGGCCCCACCTGGTTTGGCGCCTTCACCGGCCGCCTGCGGCAGGTCACCGCCGGAGACATCGATGGCGACGGCGATCTCGACCTGATCGCCCCCGATTCCTGGGCGATGCAGCCCGACGCCGTCTTTGTACAGACGGCCCCTGGGGTCTTTGTCGACGAGGGCCCCGCCCGCCTCGCCAGCGCCTCGCGCGCCGGGGCCGTCCGCCTCGGTGACCTCGATGGCGACGGCGATCTCGACCTCTTCGTCAGCGACTGGGGCGAGGCGCCGCCCTCCAGCCCGGGCGTGGGCCAGGTCTACGACAACGACGGCGCCGGGTTCTTTCACCTGCGCGCCGGGGCCTTGCCGGCCGATCTGTCCACCCAGGGCACCGGCCCCATCGACGTCGACCTCTTCGATGCCGACGGTGACCTCGACCTCGACCTGCTCCTCGCCAGCCGGCAGGGCGAGAGCCTGCTGTTGCGCAACAATGGCGCCGGCCTCTTCGCCGACGCGGGAGCCGACCTGCCCGACCAGCCGGGGCCCTATGTCTATGGCCCCGACGCCTGCGACATCGATCGCGACGGTGACCTCGACCTTGTGCTGGACAATGGCGGCCGTGGCGCCAGCGAGCAGGTCTTGGAGAACGA
>JBEIQK010000854.1:0-2701 GCA_040376505.1 Alphaproteobacteria bacterium
CCCCACCCATCAACCATCCCCATCGGAGCCAACGGTACGCTTGGGTGCCGCCGTTCCACCAGGGCACGAAACCTCCGGCCCCATTCGCTCCCATCGCAGAGCCCACCCACCAGCGCAGCCAGGATCGTCAGCGCAAAGGCTGCCCAAGGCGGGGGTCCTTCCACGGCGCCAACGCCCCCCTGATCGCCGTCGCCACCAGCAACGCCAAGGCGCTCGCCCAAGAGAGCTCCACCCGCCGCGCCCGCCGCGGCGTCGAGGAGGCCCCAATCCCCAGCGTCGCCACCAACCCGCCTGATGCCGAGCGCCTCAACAAGGAGGCCGACCCGCCCAACCCAACCACCCTCAGCGACCACCTCCGCCCGCGCTCTTTACACTGCACCCCCCACGCCCCATCGAAGGCCCCTGGCCACCAATCCCCACCCCGAGGCCCCCCAGTCGGCCGGCCCGGCCAAGAGAACATAAACAATGCGACAGTCCCCAATCGCCCACCGCGCCGTCCCTGTCGTCGGCTACGGCACCTGGAAGCTCGAAGAATCCCCCCGCGCCGAGGCCATCGCCGCCGTGCGGGCCGCCGTCGATGCGGGCGCCACCCACATCGACACCGCCGAGCTCTACGGCCACGGCCGCGTCGAGTCCCTGCTCGGCGAGGCCCTGGCCGGCCGCCGCGACGAGGTCTTCCTCGTCAGCAAGGTGCTGCCCGGCAACGCCAGCCGCAAGGGCACCGTCAACGCCTGCGAGCACAGCCTCCGCCGCCTGCGCACCAATCATCTCGATCTGTACCTGCTACATTGGGAGGGCCCCTTCCCCCTGCAAGACACCATCGCCGCCTTCGAGCAGCTCGTCGCCAGCGGCAAGATCGGCGCCTGGGGTCTGTCCAACTTCGACGTCGACAGCCTCCAAGCCGCCCGGGACATCGCCGGCCCCGGCCGCATCGCCGCCAACCAGGTGCTCTACCACCTGGGCGAGCGCGCCATCGAGCACGCCGTGTTGCCCTGGTGTGCGGCCGAGGGCGTGGCCCTGGTGGGCTACTCCCCCTTCGGCGCGGGCGACTTTCCCGCCGATCACCCCGCCCTCCTCGCCCTGTCCGCCGAGACCGGCCACAGCCCCCACCAGCTCGCCCTCGCCTTCCTCACGCGGGACCCCGGACTGTTCACGATCCCCAAGTCGGCCGACCCGGCCCGGGTGCGCCAGAACAGCGCCGCGGGCGCGATTCGCCTGTCGCCCGACCAGCTCGACCGCATCGCCGCCGCCTTCCCCCGCGGGCCCCGGCCCGCGGAGCTGCCCACCCTCTAAACCCTCGACGCGGGCGCCGCCGAAGGCCTCCACCAGCCACTCGCCAAAGCGCCGCGGGGACCCGGCCCAAGCTGATCCGGCGCAGCGCCGCGACAGACCCTCGGCGCAGCGGTCCCCTTGATCCTTCATCCGTTCATCGCGATTGTGCCGACCACGGCGGCACCGTCGAACCGCCCGGCGGGCCTCCTCGTTGAGCCCGCCCGGCCGGCTCCCCGGGCCCGGTGGCGCTATGACGGGGCATCCCCTTGGAGCCTCCATCTCTCACCCCGGCCCCACCAGCCCCTGGCGCGTCCCCTTTGACGGCTCCTTTCGCGTGAAGGACGCGCCCACCGAGGTGCGCTGGCCCGACGCCGAGGACCGCCTCGCCGCGGCGAGCGCCCGACTGAAGAAGCTCCAGGCGAAGCTCTACGCCGACGACCGCTTCGCGCTGCTCCTCGTCTTTCAGGCGATGGACGCCGCCGGAAAAGACGGCACTGTGAAGGCGGTGATGAGCGGGGTCAATCCCGCGGGCTGTCAGGTGCAGGCCTTCAAGCGCCCCTCCGAAGAAGAGCTCGACCACGACTTTTTGTGGCGCATCTACCGCGCCCTGCCCGAGCGGGGCCGCATCGGCATCTTCAACCGCAGCCACTACGAGGAGGTGCTGGCGGTGCGGGTGAACCCCGCCCTGCTCCAGCCCCAACGCCTGCCGCGCGTAGACAGTGACATCTTTGAAGAGCGCGCCCAGTCGATCTGCGCCCTGGAGCGCCACCTCTACCGCAACGGCACCATCATCCTGAAATTCTGGCTCAACGTGAGCAAGGACGAGCAGCGCCGCCGCTTCCTCGCCCGCCTCACCGATCCAGACGCCCGCTGGAAATTCGCGGCCGGCGACGTGCGCGAGCGCGGCAACTGGGAGGCCTACATGTCGGCCTACGAGGCCGCCCTCAATGAGACCTCCCGCGACTGGGCCCCCTGGTATGCGGTGCCCGCCGATCACAAACCCACCCTGCGGGCCTTCGTCGCCGAGACCATCGTGGCCACCTTGGAGGGCCTGCCCCTGCGCTGGCCTGTGCCCGACGCCGAAGAGTCCGCCGAGATGGAGCGATTGAAGGCGATCCTGGAGGCCGAGAAGCGGTCGACCTAAGTACAATCGCGGCGCTCCACGGTCGTCAAGGGGCCCGACCCGCTCCGGCAGGCCGCCCAGGACCGGCCATTCTCCGTTCACGGTGCACAGTTCCGACCCGCGGGGCATCCCACCCGGGCGAGCCCCGGATGGCCCCCCGCACGCCCCTCAACATCGACCGCTCGCTGCCCACCGTGCGCAATTGGCCCCGCCGCGCCAGCCCAGCCCCACGAGGTGTGCGTGATCGAGGTCGAGGCCCTGCGCAAGGTCTACCGCTCCCCCAAGAAGCAGCCCGGCCTCGCCGGC
>JBEIQK010000959.1:0-2265 GCA_040376505.1 Alphaproteobacteria bacterium
GCCAGCTTCCAAACCAGGGCGAAGACCCCTACGCCGACCAGGCCAAAGCCAGCCTCGGTGAAGAGCATCGCCTGGGCGCCGTAGCGGTCGGCCACCGCGCCGAGCACGAGGCCCAACCACCAGATCGGGAAGTTCGAGAGGCTGGCGAAGAGGTTGTACTTGGTGGCGGCGCTCGACGTGCCGATGGCCTCCAGCACCACCGCGGTGAAGGCGGCGTAGGCGAAGCCCACCACCAGCGAGTAGCTGAGGTTCCAGAAGACATACATCTCCACCACCTGCGGGCTCAGGGCCATGCCCGTCGCCACGGCCGCCATCAGCAAGCCGATGCCCGCGTAGGCCACGCGGGGCGAGAAGCGGTCGCAGAGCCAGCCGCCGATAAAGCAGCCGATCGCCGTCACCCCCGCGGCGAGGAAGCCCTGCAGCAGCGCCACCTCATCGGAGCCAGCCCCCCAAAGGCTGGCGATGCCCTCCTGGGTGAGGGCCCCGCTCGCAGCACCGGTGCCGATGGGCAGAAAGCAGAGGAAGGCGGCCAGCAGGCTCGGCCGGGCGGTGAAGAGGCCCTTGAGGTCGCCGAACACGCCCCAGGCGGCCTTGAGCGCACCGCCCTCGTGGACATGGGGCTTGACGTCGGGCACGAAGAGCAGGCCGCCGCAGCAGGCCAGGAAGAGGGCCCCCATGATGGCGCCGGCATGCCAGGGCTCGGAGACCCGCTCCAACAGGTAGAGCCCGATGCCGCCGCCAAGCCCGGCCCCGCCGAGGTTTCCGGCCTGAAACCAGGCGCTCACCCGCCCGCGCTCGGTGGGCAGGGTCACGGCCGCCAGGATGGCCTCGATGGCCATGCCGACGATGGAGTTGATCAGGCTGGCGACGGCGATCACCGTCAGCAGCAGGGGCAGGGTCTCCGGCGAGAGCGGAATCATCGACATCGCCAGCACACCCAGCGCCGAGGCGACGGTGCTGATGACGTACCAGCGCTTGGGCGTGAGGGTGACGTCGACGATGGGCGCCCACAGCCACTTGAGCCAGGCCGAGAGCAGGCTGGCCGCCGCCAAGGTGGCCCCCTCGGTGACCGAGAGCCCGCTGCGGGTGGCCAGGAAGGTGAGCGCCACCCCCACGAAGCCGCCCAGGGCACCAAAAGGCAGGTACAGCAGCGTCCAGACGATGGGGTGGGGCGCCTGGGCGGGGCCCGGCGCGGGGGCGGTGACCGTGGACATCAAAGCTCCAAGCCGGCGGTGCGAGGGCGCCAGCGGCCCGCTACTGTACTCCTCGCGACACCCCCGGAGACGCCATGTGGTCCTTGCTCTTGTTGCTGGCCTGTGGCTCCAAGGAGCCCCCCGATCGCGACGGCTACAGCCCGATCGACGACACGGCCCCCGGCCCGATCGACAGCGGCGGTGACAGCGCAACCGACAGCGCCGACAGCGGCACCACGGGCGAGCCCATCGTCTACACCGCGATCCCCGGGGCCAGCCTCGAGTGCGACAGCGCCACCACCGAGGCCTTGCTGGTCAGCGCTCCAGCCGCCGGCTCCCTGTCGGTGATTCACGCGGCCGCGATGTCAGGCTGCTGTCCTTCGGGCTTCTCAGCGGCGCTGGTGCAGGAGGACCCCGCCGTGCTCCGCCTGCGCGAGGCCCTGACGGTCGCCGAGGACCCCTGCGACTGCGTCTGTGCCCTCACCGCCCGCTACGGCGTGGTGGGATTGCCGGCCGGCCGGTGGACCGTGGAGGCCGGCCCCCAGTCGGTCGAGGTCGACGTGCCCTGATCCCTGTCCGGGGGCCCCGCAGAGTGGATAGGCAGCCGCATGTACACGCTCCTCCTCCGCCGCCCTGCTCCCCTCACCCCTGTTGAGATGGCCTCCTTGCCGGGCGGCTGCCTCGTCGTTCGCGGGGAGGGAGACATCGTCGCCCGCGCCGTGGTGAAGGCTCCCCTGCCCCAACTGCTGGCCCTGGCCGTGAAGATGGGCCGCGCCGCCCCCGACGCCCGCTTTGAGTTCGTCGAAGAGGGCGCTGTGGCCGAGGCCGCCAGCCCCCACCTGCCGCCGGTCGAGGCGCCCACCGCCCGCACGCCCTGGGAGCTCTTCGAGGCCGGCCAGGACGAGGCCGCCTACGCCCTGCTCGAGGGCAAGTCCCTCGACCCCGAGGGCCGCGACCGCGTGCGGGCCCTGATCCTCGGCACCCAGCCGGCCGACATCATCCGCGGCTGCCGGGTGGCCCGCATCACCGCCTGGAAGAGCATCGTGCAAAACATGCGCGGCCTCGTGCGCCA
>JBEIQK010000187.1:0-9564 GCA_040376505.1 Alphaproteobacteria bacterium
CGGCGTCGAGCTCGGGGCCAGGGCGGTCGCCGATCAGGGCCAGCACATCCTTCACGCTGTGGGTGATGCGCAGCCCATGCGGATAGGGTGCCACGCCGTTTTCACGCAGCTGATCGAGCTTTTCGAGGCGACGGGGATCAAAGTCGAAGGGGGAAGACATGACGCTCACAGGAGGGTTCGTGCGACCCGGTCACGGGGCCCGGATGCCGCGGCCGCGCCGCGTAACTGGTCAAGGTGCGAGGCGGCCCCCCTTTGGCATTCGGGCGAAGCGCTTCTTGAAGGTCAGCTCGACCATCCAGACCCGGAAGTCCCGACGCCCCATCGCGCAGCGGCCCTCCCGGTCGATGACCCGCGACGGGACCCCCTCCATCCAGGGATCCTCCGGATCCGCCGGGTCCTCATAGATCACCTCTTCGCCCTCCAAGGCGATGACGCGCACCTTGTGGGCCATCTGGGAGAGGTCTTGGAGCACGCCGGTGGCCGGCGCGAGCTGGCCGGGCCGGGCCAGGGTGACGAAGCAGGCGTCGTGGGCGCGCAGCACCTCGGCGATGACGTCCATGCCGTCGCGATCCAGCTCCAGCTCGTCTTCTCCGCCGTTGCCGATCAGGGCCGAGAGGAAGCGGCGGGTCTGGTCGCCGGCCTGGCTGAGCGAAGACCAGGCCTCGCCGGTGAGCGCGCCCAGCAGCGCCTCAAAGGCCCGCAGGGCCACGCCCGTGCCCACGCTGCGCTGGGTCTCGCGGTCGAAGTGGCCATCCTCCACGTTGCGGTAGTCGTGCTCGGGGTCAGAGCGCTCCATCAAGGACACCTGCAGCAGCCGGCTCACCGGGCTGCGCCGGGCCTCCTGCAGATGCCAGTGCAGCCGCTCTTCGTCGCGCTGCAGCGCGCCAGCCCCGGGCAAGGGCACCTTCCCCTCGCCCACCGCGAGGCCGACGCAGAGCCGCGCGTACTCGGCGGGCTGGCGGATGGCCAGAAAGACCTCGATGCAGGCCACCGCACAGGTGCCCTTGTGGCCCTGGTTGATGCGCCCGGGCTCGGCGAGGTTGCGGATCAGCTCGCCCAGAATGCGCCGCCGACCGGGCTCCAGCTCCAGCTTGCCGCCCAGCGGCGCCGTGGCGAGCTGGTGCAGGCTGGTGGCCATCAGGCCGCCCAGGCGGTCGGCCAGGGTGAGCAGCCCGCGCGCCTCCAGCGCATCCAAGGCCGCCACGGCGCTCTCCCGCCACTGCTCGCGCGTCTCGCCGGGCGGCAGCGGGTAGTTGGCGATGGCCGGGCCCTCCAACAAGGTCCGCACCGCCGGGTGAATCGAGCTCATCGCTGCGTGCGCCATGGCAACAACCTCTCCCCTGGGTAGCCCGGGTGTCCCGCTCCCGCCGCGCCCGGTTAAGCCGCCGCCCGCCTGTAGGAGCCGCCGATGAACCCCTCCCGCCCTCACCTCCTCGCCGTCCTGGCGCTCCTCGCCTGCAACAAGGCCGAAGACACCGCTGCCTGCACCGAGATGGGCTGCGAAGATGGCTTCACCATCGAGCTCAACCGGCAAAGCTGGGAGCCGGGCACCTGGACGATCACGCTGACCAGCGACGGGGTCAACACCACCTGCACGGCCACGATCCCCCTCGACGAGGCCAACCCGGGCTCCTGCGACCGCACCGGCTACCGCCTCGAGACGAGCGGCAGCGCGCTGGACGTGAGCGAGCAGGCGCTCACCGCCGTTCACATCCCCCGCGTCGATCTGGCCCAGGTCAACCTCGTCGTCGAGCACGATGGCACCGAGGTCTTCACCGACAGCCTCGCTCCCGCCTACGCCACCTTGCAGCCCAATGGCGCCGACTGCGACCCCACCTGCACCTACGCCAGCACCCGCTTGACCCTGCCCTGATCCGCCGCGGGTGCTACGCTGACCTGGGGCACCGCCCCGGAGGCCACATGTTCGCGCGCGCCTGGGCCCCCCTCGCCCTCCTGCTGGCTTGCTCGGAGCCCTTCGAGCACCCCCGCGCCACCACGGCCAGCGCGGCCGAGGGCGCCATCAGCCGGGCCGAGGCCGGCATGACCCGGCTCACCGCCCGCCAGTACCGCGCCGTTCTGCTGGAGCTCTTCGGCGAGACCGCGCCCGTGGCCCTCCAGGAGGACACCTACCCCTACCTCTTCGCCACCGTCGGCGCGCGCAGCGAGCCGCTCACCGAGTCGGGGGTGCAGCTCATCGAGGAGGCCGTCGACGCCGTCACCGCCGAGGTCTTCGCCGATCCGGCCCGCCGCGAGGCCCTGGTGGGCTGCGCGCCTACCTCGGTCGACGACCCTTGCGCCGCCCGCTTCCTCACCGACTTCGGCCGGCGGGCCTACCGCCGCCCGCTGAGCGCCGAAGAGGCCGCCCGCTGGACCACCCTCGCGAGCGCGCTCTCTGAAGGCGACGTCTGGACCGGCCTGCGCTCCGCTGTGGCCGGCATCCTGCAGTCGCCCTGGGTGGTCTACCGCCCCGAATTGGGCACCCCCGACCCGGCCGACCCCAGCCTGCACCGCCTCACCGACTGGGAGCTGGCCACGCGCCTCAGCTTCCTGCTCTGGGAGGCCCCGCCCGACCGCACCCTCCTCGACGCCGTCGCCGCCGGGCAGCTCTCCACCGCCGAGGGGCTCAACGCCCAGGTCGACCGCTTGCTTGGCGACGAGCGGGCCCGCGAGGCAACCGAGGCCTTCTTCGAGCAGTACCTCGACCTCGGCCGCTTCGACCGCGCCGCACCCGACCCGGCCACCTTCCCCGCCTTCACCCCCACCCTGCGCGCCGCCATGCGCAACGAGACGCTGCTGCTGGTCGACGATCTCGTCTGGCGGCAGCAGGCCGACATCCGCGGTCTGTGGAGCGCGCGGCGCGCCTTCGTCAACAGCGAGCTGGCCGCTCACTACGGCATCGAGGCCAACGGCGCCTCGGCCATCGCCTATGTCCCCGTTGACCTCCCCGCCGATGGGCAGCGGGCCGGCATCCTCGGCCTGGGCGCCTTTCTCACCATGAACGCCCACGCCACCGCCACCAGCCCCACCCTGCGCGGCAAGTATGTGCTGGAGCGCGTGCTCTGCAGCGTCGTGCCGCCGCCCCCCGCCAACGTCGCCACCGAGTTGGAGGCCGAGCCCGGCGAAGAGGCCCTCACCCTGCGCGAGCGCCTCGATCAGCACCGCGCAGACCCGGCCTGCGCCGGCTGCCACGGCCTGATGGACCCGCCCGGCTACCTCTTTGAGCACTTCGACCCCATCGGGGCCTGGCGCGACACCGACAACGGCCAGCCCATCGATGCCAGCGGCGCCCTGCTCGGCACCGAGTTGGCCGACGCCGGCGCCCTGGGCGCGCTGCTGTCCACCGACGATCGCGTGGGGCCCTGCATGGTCAAGCAGCTCTACCGCCACGCCCACGGCCGACTCAACGGGGACGAAGACGCCGCCGTGCTCGACGAGCTGTCGGCCGGCTTCGACGCCGACGGCTACAACTACCTGCGCCTGCTCCGCCGCCTCGTCACCCACCCCTCCTTCCGGGTGATCCCCGCCCCCGCCGCCGAGGTGGCCCCATGATGCCCCGCCTCAGCCGCCGCACGGTCCTGCGCGGCCTCGCCCGTGGCGCCCCGGTCGCCCTGGCCCTCCCCCTCTTAGACGCCATGCTCACCGGCCGGGCCCGCGCCGATGAGGCCGGCCTGGGGCCGATCTACGGCACCTTCTTCTGGGCCAACGGCCTGCCCTGGCACGCTGGCCATGGCAGCGCCCAGGCCGGCGGCACCGATCTGTGGACCCCGGCCACCACCGGCGCCGACTACGCGATGAGCGACCTGCTGAGCCCGCTCGCCGCCCACGCCCCCAATGTGATCAGCGGCCTCACGCCCTGGACCGAGATCCCCGCCAGCCCCGACGGCCAGAGCGATGGTCACATGCGCGGCTTCATGGTGGCCATGACCTCCGACCGCCCCCGCAGCGAGGGATTTGACCACCCCAGCCACACCCTCACCTGCCTGCGCCCCACCCTCGACCAGGTCATCGCCGAAGACCCCCGCTTTTATGCGACCTTTCCGAGCCCCTACAAGAGCCTGCAGCTCGGCATCTCCACCGCCCGCTTTCACGACTACGGCCACTGGAACGCCATCAGCTACGCGGGCCCCGACGCCCCCATCCCGCCCGTGACGGATCCCAGTCGTCTGTACGACATGCTCTTTGGCATCTCCACCGGCGACGCCGAGGCCGGCCGTCGCGCCCGCCTGCTCGACGCCGTGCTGGAAGACGCCCAGAGCCTGCGCGGAAAGCTCGGCGCCACCGACCGCCAGCGCCTCGACGACCACCTGGAGCACCTCTACGAGGTCCAGCGGCGCCTCGATCTCGGCGACATCACCTGCGCGAGCCCGGCCCCGCCCAGCTCCAGCGCGGATCTGTTCACGCAGACCAACACCTTCGCCGAGCTGCTGGCGATGGGCCTCTCCTGCAACATCACGCGCAGCTTCTCCTTCATGCTCGCCTCGCCGGCCTCCACCCATGTCTTTAGCGAGCTGGGCGTGGTGACCGACATGCACACGGTCTGTCACAACGGCGACTGGACGGCGGTCTACAACATCACCGCGCTGCAGATGCGCTGCCTTGGCGTCTTGCTCGACCACTTCGCCGCGGCGGTCGACCCCACCGGCCGCTCGGTCCTCGATCGCAGCCTGATCTACGCCGCCTCGGAGTATGGCGAGGGCTACCAGCATGCCGTGGCCGAGATGCCGATCCTCCTCTGCGGCGGCGCCAACGGCGGGCTCAACCGCGGCATCCATGTGCGCGAGGCCGGCGGAAACCTGAGCAAGGCCCACGTCACCCTCCTGCGGGCGCTGGGGCTGGAGACGGCGTCGTACGGCTTTAATGGCGGCGAGACCACCGAAGACTTCGCCGAGCTCCTGGCGTGAGGGCCGCGCTGGTCCTGGCGCTGGCGGGCTGCAGTGTCTCGGTGGCCCCCGGCTCCAAGAGCGCCCCCGACAGCGGCCCCGGCGACTGCCCGGTCGACACCTGCGGCGAGCGCTGCGTCGATCTGTCCACCGACCCGCTCAACTGCGGGAGCTGCGGCCGCACCTGCCTGATCGCCGAGGCCGACGCCGCCTGCCTCGCCGGCGAGTGCGCCATCGGCGCCTGCAGCCCGGGCTTCTTGGACTGTGATGGCTCCTTGGACAATGGCTGCGAGGCGCTCGACGCCTGCGAGCCCGGCGCAGCCTGCGCCACCACCTGCGGCAGCCTGGGCCTTACCGACTGCACCGACGCCTGCGCCCCCACCTGCCTCACCGGCGCAGAGACCTGCAACGCCAGCGACGACGACTGCAACGGCGCCTGCGACGAGGGGCTCGGCTGCCGCGTCGACGTCTACCGCAGCGGCGGCGCCCACGGGCACATCTACGGCCTCGACCCCGCCGAGGCGGCCAACGCCGGTCAGTCGATGGAGGGAGACCCCTACTTCTATGTCTACGCCAGCGAGACGGTGGGGCTCTCTCCCCTCTACCGCTGCGACAAGGGCGGCGGGCAGCGCTTTCTCACCCTGTCGGCCACCTGTGAGATCGGGCTCTCCGTCGATCTGCTGGTGGGCTATGTCGCCACCACGCCGGTCTGCGGCGCCATCCCGCTGCACCGCCTGTACAGTGGCACCACCGGCGACCACTTCTTCACCACCAGCGAGGGCGAGCGCGACAACGCGATTGCCACCTACGGCTACACCAGCGAGGGCATCGCCGCCTACGTCTGGGCCGAGCCCTGAGCGCCTACACCCAGTCTTTGTGGCGGAAGAAGACGATCAGCCCACCGGCCAGCACCCCCATGCCAAAGAGCACGCTGAAGTACCCGTAGCGCCAGGTCAGCTCGGGCATGTGCTCGAAATTCATGCCATAGATCCCCACGACAAAGGTGAGCGGCATGAAGATCGCCGACATCACCGTCAGCACCCGCATGATCTCGTTCATGCGGTGGCTGCCCATCGCGAGGTGCAGCTCCAAGGCCCAGCCCGCCGCCTCCCGAAAGCTGTCGACGCTCTCGGTCACCCGCACGAGGTGATCGTAGACATCCCCCAAAAAGGGCTGGGTCTCGGCGCGGATCAGCTCGTCGCCGGTGCGGTGCAGGGTGCCCACCACCTCGCGCAAGGGGGAGATCTGTCGACGAAAGTGCTCGATCTCCCGGCGGATCTGGTAGATGCGCTTGGCCTGATCAGACCGCACCCCGTCGAGCACCTCCAGCTCCAGGGCCTCGATCGAGGCGGCGAAGTGCTCCAGCACGATAAAGTAGACGTCCACCACCGCGTCGATCAGGCAGTAGGCGAGGTAGTCGGCCCCTTGCCGCCGCACCCGCCCGGTGCCCTGGCGGATCCGTTCACGAACCACGCCAAAGACATCGCCAGGGAGCTCTTGGAAGGTCAACACGAAGTCGCGCCCCAACACGATGCTGACCTGCTCCACCTGGGGTCGGCCTTCCTGTGCATTGGGTGGCTGAACGATCTTCACCACGAAGTAGAGGTACTCACCATAGTCCTCGGCCTTGGGCCGACCGACCGGGTTTAAGATGTCTTCCACCACCAGCGGGTGGAGCTTGAACTCCGCGGCGACGGCGGCCACCACGGCTACATCGTGGAGCCCGTCGACATCGACCCAGGTGACCGAGCTGGAGCCGCGGTGGTCGCCGCACTGCACCGCGGGAACCCGCTCCTCCTCGCGCATCGAGACGGCATCATACACAAAGCGACTGATCGCCACCGGCTCGCCGCTGCGGGTGCCGGTGTAGACGGCCGACCCCGGTGGCAGGCCCACTTTGGGCAGCTCACTGCCGTGTCGCTTCGCCCGCGCCGACAGACCCGAGATCAGGTGCTCCAGGCTCTTGCGTGGCTTTTGGGACACCGTTCACCTCCGACGCGGCGCGGGCGCCGTTGGAAAGGCCGGCAAGGGGCTGCTCCCCCAGGCCGGCGCCGCGCTCACCCCGCGCGGACGCCCCACCCAGTGTCCATGCCAGCTCACCAGCGACGCATCGTCGGGGATCGGCATCCGGGCGCCCTCGACGGGGCCGAGGGCCGCGGCGATGGCCATCCAGGCTGGCAAGGCCGCCTTGCCGCCGGTCTCCTTGTCGCCGAGCGAGTGGGTGCTGTCTGAGCCGATCCACACCGCGATGGTGTGCTGGGGCGTAAAGCCAACAAACCAGGCGTCGACATTGTCATTGGTGGTGCCGGTCTTGCCGGCCCGGTCATAGCGCGGGTCGGCGGCGCGACGGGCCGTGCCGCCCACCACCACCTCCCGCAGCATGTCCGCCAGCTCATAGGCCACGCCGGCCGGCATCGCCCGCGCCAGAGGCCCGCCGGGCAGGTGGCCGAGGGCCTCTGTTTGGTAGACCACCGGCCCCCCGGCGAGGCCGAGGGTCTGTCCATCTCCCCCCTCCAGGCGGTCGATGTACACCGGATCGGTTGGAACCCCCATCCGGGCGATGGTGGCGTAGCCCAGCGCCTGATCCATCGGGGTCACCTCGCTGCTGCCAAGGGCGATCGTCACGTCGCGGCGCAGCGGCGTGCGAACCCCCATCGCGCGGGCCAGCCGGCCCACCGTCTCCGGCCCCGCCGAGAGGGCCAGCCGCACCGCCACGGTGTTCAGGCTCTTCGCCAGGGCCGTGCGCATCGGCAGCGCGCCCGCGTAGCCGCCATCGTAGTTCTTGGGGGTCCACATCTGGCCATTTCCCGCCGGCAGCGAGATCGGGCCATCCACCACCATGTCGGTCTGGCGGGCCCCCGCCATCAGGGCCGCCCCATAGACATAGGGCTTGAAGCTGCTGCCCGGCTGCCGGCGGGCCTGGGTGGCCCGAACAAAGCCCTCGATGCCCACCTCGTAGCCGCCGACCAGGGCCACCACCCGGCCAGTGGCATTCTCCAGCACCACCGCCGCCCCCTCGCCCCAGGGCCGGTCGTCGAGGCGCACCGTCACGCCCTCGACCGCGCAGACGCGCAGCACATCGCCCACCGCCACCACCGCCGAGAGCGGCTGGGGCTCGGCCTCCAGATCGGCCGGCCGCAGGCCCACCGCGAGGTCTTCGGCCCGCAAGGTGAACAGAAAAGGCCCCGCCAACAGGGTGGTGTCTCCCGGCGGGCGCGACTGAACGAGGGCATCAAAGCACTGACCCGCCGACGGAAAACGAAGGGCGCCGCTGCCGACCTGGCGCGACAGCCCCGGTGCGGCAGAGAGGAAGCGCCCCACCGCCTCGTCCCCCTCGATGCGTCGCACGGCGCCGCGCCGCCCCTGCCGGGCATCCACCGCGTAGAGCGCGTCGCGCACGGCCTGCTCGGCCACCGACTGCACACGCCGATTGAGCCCCGTGTAGACCGAGAGCCCCGCCGCGTAGATCATCGAAGCCGGCAGCAGCCGCCGAAGCTCGCGGCGCACCTCGGTGACATAGCTGCGATCCTCTCCCGACACCGCCGCCACGCGCTCCGCGAGGCGCAGGGGCTCTGCCGCGTAGCGAGCCGCCTCCGCCGCGCTCAGGTAGCCCTCTTCGGCCATCGCCCGCAGCACGATGCCGCGGCGCTCAATGGCGATCTCCGGGTTGTTTCTTGGATTGTATCGGCTCGGAGAGGGGATCAGCCCCGCCAGCATCGCCGACTGCCCGGGATCGAGATCGCGGGCCGGAATGCCAAAGAAGTCCTGCGCAGCCGCCTCCACGCCATAGTTGCCCGCGCCCAGGTAGACAAAGTTCATGAAGAGCTCGATCAGCTCGTTCTTGTCGAGCTCGCGCTCCAGCCGCAGGGCGAGCGCTGCCTCTTTGAGCTTTCGCTCATAGCTGCGCTCGCTGCCCACCAGCAGGTTCTTAACGAGCTGCTGGGTGATCGTGCTGCCACCCTGGGCCACCCCGCCGGCGGTCAGGTTGACATAGAGCGCCCGGGCGATGCCCTGATAATCCACGCCGTGGTGCCGATAGAAGCGACGGTCTTCGGCGGCGATGAAGGCATGAACGGTGTCGGGCGAGAGGGTGTCTTTCTCCACCCAGATGCGCCGCTCCAGCGAGAAGGCGTCGATCAGCTCGTTGTTGGCGTCAAAGACCCGCACGGTCGTGGGCGGCCGGTAGTCGCGCAGGCTGGACAGATCCTCAGGCAGATCGGCCAGCACCGTGCGGTTCAGGTAGGTGAGCCCGCCGGCCAGCCCGATGACCCCCACGAGTCCGAGCAGGACCACGAGGCGCAGGAGCCGCCACAGGAGGCGCCCCAGTCGGCGGAGGGCGGTCGGTGGGGAGGCGTTCACGGTGGCTCCTGGCCCCAGCGTTCTATCCAGTCCCTCCGCTCGCCGCCGCCGGTTATGGCGCCGGCGGAGGGCACCCCCGGTGAACCTGCCCCTGCCGCTCCTGCTGCTGCTCGCCTGTGAGGCCCCGGCCCCCGCCCCGCCCGGCGAGGCCGCCATCGGCCCCACCCAGGCTGAAGGCCCGCGCCCGGTGCTGCCCGTTCACATCGAGCTGGCCACCGTCAGCGGCGACTTTCCACGCCCGGTCGAGCTCTCCGGCTTGATCACCCTGCTCGTGGAGATGGGGCTCAGCGATCTGCCCGACACCCGCCCCCAGGTCGGCGGAACA
>JBEIQK010000353.1:0-6440 GCA_040376505.1 Alphaproteobacteria bacterium
CGAGGGCGGCGTCGGTGAGCTCGCAGGTGCCGCCGGTGGCGCGGGTTCCGAGCGTTCCATCACAGTCATTGTCGAGGTCGTCGTTGCAGACTTCGAGCAGGCCGGGGTGGGCCAGGGCGCTGCTGTCGTCGCAGTCGGTGCCCAGGCTCTCGCTGCTCTCGATGTACTGACCGTCGGAGACGGTGGGCTCCTCACAGACGGTCTGGGAGCTGGGGGTGGAGACGAGGTAGAAGTCGGCGTCGCCGTCGAGGAACCAGGTGGTCTTGGTGGCGGCGCTGGTGCTGGCGTCGGCGTCGTCGGCGAGGCTGTCACAGTCCTCATCGGTGTTGGCGGCGTCGCAGACCTCGGTGGCGCCGGGGTTGATGCTGGCGCTGTTGTCGTTGCAGTCGGTACCGAGCGACTCGGCGGTGGTCAGGTACTGGTAGGTGCTGGCGGCGGCGGGGCGCTCGCACTTGCGCGTGACGCTGCCGCCCGTGGGCAGGTAGTCGTCGCTGTCATTGTCTTTGTACCAGTAACCCCGCGAGCTGCCGAGCAGGTTTGTGTCATTGTCGTCGGTGGTGCCGTCGCAGTCTTCGTCCTCGTCGGCGGCGTCGCAGATCTCCCGCTCGCCGGGGTTGATGGCGTCGTTGGCGTCGTCGCAGTCGGTGCTGTCGGTGAGCGGGAAGCCCGTGCTGGCCTCGCAGAGACAGGCGGTGGCGGCGGCGTCGCCATAGGTGTCGGCGTCGGCGTCGGCGTAGAAGGGGTCGCAGCCGGTGGCGTTGGCGTCGTTGGTGTCGCCGTCGCAGTCGTCGTCGTAGACCGTGCTGCAAGTCTCGTTGGCCACGCCGGGGTTGGCGGCGGCGCGGGCGTCGTCGCAGTCGCCGTCGGGCAGGGCGCCGGAGCCGCTGACATAGGTGGTGGCGAGGCCGGTATAGGCGTCGGGTACATAGCCGTCTTCGTCGGCGTCGTAGTCGTCGCGGCCGTCGCAGTCCTCGTCGGCGCCCGAGTACCAGGCGTCGGCGGCGGCGGGGTGGACGGTGGGCACGAGGTCATCACAGTCGCCGGCCCCGCAGGCCACGGCGCCGCAGGTGCCGGTGCCGA
The DNA here is from genome assembly GCA_040376505.1 of Alphaproteobacteria bacterium. GTDB lineage: Bacteria > Myxococcota_A > UBA796 > UBA796 > UBA2385 > JBEIQK01. The sequence continues at coordinate 1,081 of JBEIQK010000353.1, forward strand.
CCTCGGCCTCGTCGCTGGTGCGCAGGTAGGCGTCCTGATCGGCGTCCCAGTCGTTCCACTGGTCGCAGTCGGCGTCGGTGCCGTCGTAGGGGGTGTCGAGGGCGATCTCGGGGTTGATCTCGGTGGGGTCGAGGCCGGCGGGGTTGGCGGCGTCGCCGGCGCAGAGGTCGGCGCACCAGGTGGCCAGGTCGCCGGTGGCGCCCTCGCAGTCGGCCGAGCAGTCGACACAGTCGTCGCCGGCGAGGCCTTCGCCATCGGCCCAACTCAGGGTGGCGTGGCCGTCGCGGTCCCAGTCGAAGTCATCGGCTACGCCGTCGGCGTCGGCGTCGGCCTCGCAGTCCTGGGGCACATCGTCGTAGGGCCGGTCCAGCGCGCTGGGCGAGACCTCGGCGGCGCTGAGGTCAGGGAATCCAGGCAGCGGGACGTAGGCGTCGGGGGTGGTGGTCGGGTCGTCCCAGCAGTCATCGAAGTCGGTGGGCAGGGTAACCGAGCTGTCGGGGGTGGCGAGGTCGAGGTAGTCGGTGGCCCAGTGGCCGTCGCCGTCTGCGTCGCCGTCGCCGTCGATGGGGTCGCAGTTGTCGTCGGTGCCGTTGTAGAACTGCTCTTCGTTCGTGGGGTCGGGGTAGCGGCCGGCGTCGGTGTCGTCGCAGTCTTCGACCGCACAGGTGGACAGTCCGAGCCCGTCGGCCGCGTAGCCGTCGCCATCGGCGTCGCAGTCGTTGAGATCGCAGTCGTCGTCGGTGCCGTCGTACCAGACCTCGGTGGCGCCAGGGTTTATGGCGGCGACCTCGGCGCCCGAGGGGTTGGCGGCGTCGCGCGAAGAGCCGTCGGCGCAGTCATCGCCCAGGGCGCCGTCGGGCTGCTTGTGGAAGGCGGTGGGGTAGCCGTCGCCATCCTGGTCGAAGTCGTCGTCGCCAGCGCAGTTCTGGTCGGCGCCGTCGTAGGGGCGTTCGGGGGCTTCGGGGTGGACCTCGGCGGCTATGGGCTGGGTGAAGGGCTGACCGGCCTCGTCGACGTCGAGGTTGGCGGCGACGACGCGGAAGTCAGGGGGGAGCTCGTCGTCGGCCAGGGCGTCCCAGCAGTCGCCGCCGCCCAGGTGGGTGGTGCCAGAGTCGGGCACGCCGAAGGTGGCGAGGCCGACCATCGCCGCGTCGGGGACCCAGCCGTCGCCGTCCAGATCGTAGTCGTCGTCGCCCGCGCAGTCGGCGTCGAAGCCGTCGTAGGGGGTGTCGTCGGCCCCGTCGAAGATGTCGGCGCCGCCGAGCCCTGAGCCGGGAGGGCCCTCGATGCGGTCCCAGCAGTCGCCGTTGGCCGGGCTCTGGCCGTCGCCGTCCTGGTCGAGGAGGGTCCACTTGCTGCCGCAGCCGAGGAGGAGCAGGGCGAGGAGGGGGCTGGTCCGGATCAACATGGGCAGGGCTCCGCGGGGGAGTCGGCCCTAACCTGCGCCCCGGGGGCCTGACAGCGCGGTGGAATGGCGGCGAGGGGCGCGGTGTCGCCTCGCCGGCCGCGCCCGCAATGGCGCTGGCGATGGGCCTTGACGGTGCGGGCTCCCGCAATAGGCGGGGCGCCCTTACCCTCTCCGCCAGGAGCGGACGCATGATTCAAGTTGAGCAGCTGACCAAACGGTACGGCGAGCGCTTCGCGATTGAGAACGTGAGCTTCCAGGTCGCCAAGGGCGAGGTGGTGGGCTTTCTCGGCCCCAACGGCGCGGGAAAGAGCACGACGATGCGCATCCTGTGCGGCATCCTGGGCCCGACCTCGGGGCGGGCGATGGTGGATGGCCAGGATGTGCTGGAGCATCCGGGCGAGGTCAAGCAGAAGATCGGCTACCTGCCGGAGGTGCCGCCGGTCTACCCGACGATGACCGTCTCCGACTATGTGGTCTTCGCGGCGAAGATCCGCGCGGTGAAGGACCCGGGGGCGGCGGCGGCCAGGGCGATGAAGCGGGTGGGGCTCGATGCGGTGAGCCATCGCATCATCGGCCACCTGTCCAAGGGCTACCGGCAGCGGGTGGGCATCGCCCAGGCGCTGGTGCACGATCCCAAGGTGCTGGTGCTCGATGAGCCGACCTCCGGCCTCGATCCGGCCCAGCGCAAGGAGATCCGCGAGCTGCTTGGTGAGCTGGCCGAGGGCGAGCGCACCGTGATCCTCAGCACCCACGTCATGGCGGAGATCGAGGCGGTCTGTCAGCGGGTGGTGATCATCAGCCAGGGGCGGATCGTCGCCCAGGATCGCATCGACGCGCTCTCGGGGGGCACCAACCGCGTGAAGCTGCGGGTGGCGCGGCCCGACGCGCGGCTGGATGGGGCCCTGCGGGCGGTGGCTGGAGTGGTCGATGTGGTGGCGCAGGCCGATGGCTCGCTGCTGCTCTCGACCCAGGAAGATGTGCGCGAGCAGGTGGCCCGGGCGGCGGTGGACTTCGGTCTCATCGAGCTGTCGCCGGGCAGCCGGCTCGAAGATGTGTACCTCAATCTCACCCGAGGAGGTGGGGAATGACCGGAATCCTCGCTGTCGCCCGCCGCGAGCTGGGCCAGTACTTCGCCACGCCGGTGGGCTGGCTGTGCATCTGCGGCTTTCTGCTGGTGACGGGCTTTTTCTACGCCTTCATGATGTCGGAGTACAGCGTTCAGGCCACCCAGATGGCCATGAGCCCCTACGGGGGTGAACAGATGAACGTCAACGAGGCGCTCATCCCGTACATCTTCGACAACTGGAAGGTGATCCTGCTCTTCATCTGTCCGGCGCTGGCGATGCGCCTCTTCAGCGAGGATGTGCGGCAGCGCTCCTTCGAGCTGTTGTTGGCGAGCCCGCTGTCGAGCGCGGAGATCGTCATCGGCAAGTACCTGGGCATCCTGGGCTTTCTGGCGGTGATGTTCGCTTCGACCCTGCACTATGTGGGCATCCTCTTCTGGCTGACCTCGCCCGACCCGGGCGTGATCCTGGCGGGGTATCTGTCGATGTTCCTGCTGTCGGCGGGCTTCGCCGCGGTGGGGATGCTGGCGAGCGCGCTCACCGAGAATCAGGTGGTGGCCTTCGTCCTCTCCTTTGGCTTCTTGCTGGTGCTCTGGGTGCTCACCTGGACGGAGAGCCTGGGCTCCGGGGATGTCTGGAAGGCGGTCTCCTACGCCTCGATCCTCTCGCACTCCCAGCAGTTGGGCAAAGGCCTGCTGCACCTCAAGGATGCGATCTACTTCACCTCCTTCATCGGCTTCTTCCTGTTTGCGACCCAGCAGCAGGTTGAATCGACGCGGTGGCGCTGATGCGGCAATTCTCCTGGCTTCTCGGAGTCTTTGGGCTCCTTTTGCTCGTGGGCTTTGGCGTCTACGCGGGTGTGGTCGACAAGGTGGACACGCCCTGGGCGGTGGGCGGCGGCGTTGGCCTCGCCCTCTTCATCGCCTGGCTGATCCTCGATCATGAGCGCCTCGCGCGGGGCATGGCGGCGCGCGGCGCCCGCTACTCGGCGATGGCGGTGGGCTTGCTGGCGGTCACGCTGGGCATCGTGGTGGCGGCCAACGTGCTGGGCTTCCGGCACGACCGGCGGTGGGATCTGACCTCCACCCAGCAGTTCGCCCTGGCGCCCCAGTCGGTGGCGGTGGTGGGCGGCCTCAACCAGGAGGTGGAGGTGTTGGCCTTCTTCACGGCTGGCGGGCCGGAGGAGATGGCCTTTAAGGACCTCGTCGGCTCCTACAGCGAGCACACCACCCTGCTCAAGGTGACCTACCTTGACCCGGTGCGCGAGCCGATGGCGGCGCGCCAGAACGAGGTCACCAGCGCCTATGGCACGGTGATCTTGAAGGCGGGGGCGGCCTCGCAGCGCTTGGAGAGCGCGTTTAACGAAGAGGCGGTCACCAACGCGCTGATCCGCTTGTCGAGCAGCAAGGAGCACCGGCTCTGCTTCGCCACCGGCCACGATGAGCTCGACCCCGACGAGGATTCGGCGGGTACCGGGCTCGGCGCGATGGTCACCAAGATGGAGGGCCAGAACTACACCGTGCGCAAGGTCGACCTCGCCCGCGAAGGCGGCGTGGACGCGACCTGCGAGGTGCTGGTGGTGGCGAGCCCCCAGACCGAGTGGCTGCCCCACGAGCGCGAGATGCTGGCGGCCTACCTCGCGGGCGGCGGCTCGGTGGTGGCCCTGCTCGACCCGCTGGTGGCGCCGGCGCTCACGGCCGACATGGCCCGCTACGGGCTCTCGCTCAGCCAGGACATCGTGCTGGAGCAGAACCCGAAGTACCAGCTCGTCGGCGGCGATGCGAGCTACATCCTGCTCGACAAAGAAGGCCTCGCCGGCCATCCGCTCACCGACGCGCTCAAGGGCGGCATCCTGATGCGGGTCGCGCGCTCGGTGGCCAAGGGCGCCGATGTGGCGGGCCTCAAGGTCACTGAGCTCGGCTTCACCACCGAGTACGGTTGGGGCGAGACCGACCTCACCGGCACCACCACGCCAGAGCCGACGCCGGGCGTCGACCGGGTGGGCAAGGTGCCGCTGATGGCCATCGTCGAGGTCACCGACGCGGGCGCCATCAAGGTGGGGCCGCGCACGCTGGGCTCGGGCGATGGCTTTGCGTCGGCGACCGGGGCCACCCCGGCAGCTGCAACGCCGGCCGCCACAGAGGCGCCGGTGACGCGGGTCTCGGGCGGGCGCCTGTTGGTGATCGGCGACGCCGACTTCACCAGCAACGAGCTGCTCGATCAGCTTGGCAACCAGGACCTGCTGCAGAACGCGGTGGCCTGGATGGTGGGCGAGGTCAACCAGGTCAGCATCCGGCCGAACGCGGCGGGGGCGACCAGCTTCACGATGGACCTCGTCTCGGGCGTGGTGGTCTGGCTGCTCTGTCTGGTGATCGCGCCGGGTCTGATGGTGGTGGGCGCCCTGGCGGCCTGGATGCAGCGCCGCAACCTCTGAGGGCGGGACTGCTGCCCAACGAAGGAGGGGCCCGCGAGGGCCCCTTTTTGCTGTCGGGAGTCCGGCCGACTAGGCCAGGATCTTCTGCAGCGAGGTGGCCATGCCCAGGTTCGAGACCTTGAGCTTGCCCATCATGACCATGTTCACGGCCTTCTTGGGATCGTCGAGGATCGACTCCCAGTTGGCGCGGGTGGCCGAGATGATGCAGCCGGCCGGGGCGGTGGAGCCCTCGGTGACGGTGCTGGCGTCGAGGTTGAGGGTCCACTCGCCGGCGCCGTCGATCTTGAAGTGGAAGACACCCTTCACCGACTTGGCGAGCTCGGGGTTGTTGGCCAGCTTGTTGGGGAGGTAGGTGGAGAAGAACTCTTCGGTCTTGCCCATGGGATGCTCCAAAGGGTGGGGGGTCGGAGGGATGCGGCGTCCGGAGGGATGGGCCGGTCTTCGCTGAGCCTGC
>JBEIQK010000550.1:0-4514 GCA_040376505.1 Alphaproteobacteria bacterium
CATCCTCAACGGCAGCGGCGTGGCGCCGGTCATCGAGATCTCGCCGGTTGAGTACGACTTCGGCACCCTCTTCATCGGCTGCGACGGCGAGCAGCCCATCACCATCAAGAACGTCGGCAACGCCGACCTCGTGGTGACCGGCTTCGAGTTCAACACCGCCAGCGCCGACGACATCGCCTTCGACGACAACTCGGGCGCCAACGGGGCCTTGCCGTGGACCCTGGCGCCTGGCGCCACCAAAGAGGTCAACGTCGCCTACGAGCCGCACGACGAGTACAGCGACATCGCCTACCTCTTCGTCGACAGCAACGATCCGTTCACCCCCAGCGTCATGGCCACCCAGGAGGGTCTCGGCGCCCTGTCGGGCAGCAACCTCGACCTCTACGAGCAGCCCATCAAGGGCATGACCGACATCGTCTTCGCGGTCGACAAGTCCTGCTCGATGGACGACGACATCGCCAACGTGCAGAACAACTTCGGCACCTTCGTCACCACGATGGCCGGCCTCGACGCCGACTACCACGTCATCGCCACGGTCGAAGACAGCGGCTGCATCAACGGCTCGGATCTGTACATCGACAACACCTTCAGCGCCTCCGACGCCCAGAGCACGCTGACCACCATGATCAACCTCGGCGGCAGCTACGCGGGCAACACCGAGCGCGGCTTCATGCTGCTGGAGGCCTTCCGGGCCGAGTCGATCGACTCGAGCGGCTGCAACTGGGGCGCCATCCGCGAAGACGCCACCCTCAACCTCGTCGGCGTCTCCGATGAGCCCGAGCAGAGCGTCAACAACTACGCCTACTACGTGAGCGCCTTCCAGAGCCTCAAGGCCAACCCCGACGACGTCGTCTTCCACGCCATCGGCGGCGACTACCCCTCGGGCTGCTCCACCGCCTCGGCCTACACCAACTACTACGAAGCGGTCACCGCGACGGGCGGCCTCTTCCTGTCGATCTGCGCCACCGACTGGGGCGCTCACCTCGAAGCGCTGGCCGAGGGCTCCACCTCCGACCTCTCCACCTTCGAGTTGACCGACTGGCCGGTGCCCACCACCATCGTGGTGCGCATCGACGGCGTCACCTCCACCGCGGGTTGGGAGTACAACGGCACCGACAACGCCATCGACTTCGAGGATGACTACGTCCCCGAGGGCGGCTCGACCATTGAGATCGAGTACGCGCTGTACGGCGACTGCGACGGCTGATGCGCGGGTGGGCTGGCCTTCGGGTCAGCCTGCGCAACGAGGGGGGGCGGCCGCAGGGTCGCCCTCCTGGTTTGGGCCTCAGGCCGAGCGGTGGGCGGAGAAGTCGGCGGCGGTGGCGAGGCGCACGACGTAGCGGCGGCCGCTCTCGATGTCGTTGATGACCGTCACGCCATTGGGCAGGCGCTCGATGGCGAGGCGGTTGATGTCGCGGTCGAGGCGCAGGAGGTTCATCGCCATGCCGAAGGCGACCATCCAGTTGCGGGCGCGGATGTGCACCGTGTCGGCGTTCTGCGACTCGATCACATAGGTGAAGAGGGGTGGAGGCGTGGGTTCAGCTTCCAGGGACATGGGGCCTCCTCCACGACGCAGGCCGAGGCCTGGAGGTCGCACAGAGGGGAGAGATGGGGTCGCCGCGCTCCAGCGGGGCTGGAGAACGCGGGCATTCTACTTCGACCTGGGCTTGTCCGAAAGGTGCGTCTTTGGGGCTGTGGGGTTCTTGAAATGCAACATGCGTGCGAGTCGCCATGAAGGCCGAGAATTGGGTGCCAAGGCTCGGCCTGGAGTGCCATGCCCAACTGAACACCGTCGGCAAGCTCTTCTGCGCCTGCCGGGTCGGCCTGGACGTCTGCCCGATCTGCCAGGGCCACCCCGGCGCCCTCCCCCGTCTGCAACCCGGGGCGGTGGGGCTGGCGCTGCGGGCAGCACTTGCCTTTGGGTCGAGGGTGCCGCCCTGGAGCCGCTTCTCGCGCAAGCACTACTTCTACCCGGACACGCCCAAAGGCTTTCAGATCACCCAGGGGCCCTGGCCGCTGGCCTGGGGCGGCGCGGTGGAGGTCGAGCGGGAGGGCCTTCGGCGGCGCTTCGGCCTGCGGCGCATTCACCTCGAAGAGGACGCCGGGCGGATCTTCGGCGAGGGCCTCTGCGCGACGGTGGACGGCCGGAGGGCCGGTGCGCCGCTCATCGAGATCGTCGGGGAGCCCGATCTGGGCAGCGCCGAAGAGGCCGAGGCCTGGCTGCGCATGGTGCACCGGGTGCTGGTCGCGGCGGGGGTTAACGGCGGCGACCTCGAGAAGGGGCACCTGCGCTGCGACGTCAACGTCAGCCTGGGGCCGCCCGGCGGGCCTGCCGGGCCGCGGGTGGAGATCAAGAATGTGGCCTCCTTCCGCTTCGTGGCGCGGGCCATTCGCGCGGAGCTGCGCCGCCAGCGGGCGCTGCTGGAGGCCGGGCTGCCCGTACACGCCGAGACCCGCGCCTGGGACGGCAAGGGCACCACCGCCCTGCGCGCCAAGGAGCCCACGGCAGACTACCGGATGCTCGACGAGCCCGACCTGCCCGCCCTGGCCGTCGATCCCGGCGACATCGCCGCGGCCCGCCTCGTGGTGGGGGAGGGCCTCCTCTCCGCTCGCCTGCTCGACGCCGAGGCGCAGGCGGTCTCGGCCTTCGCCGAGCGGCACCGTCTGAACGGCCCTGTGGCGAGGGCCCTCCTCGATGAAGCGGGGCTGCTCACGCTCTTCGAGGAGGCGCTCGCGGCGGGCGGGCGCCCCGAAGCGGTGGCGGTGTGGCTGATGAACGAAGTGCTGCGCCTCGTCGGCGCCCACGGTTGGGGGAGCCTGCGCGGTGATCAGCTTCAGGCCGTCATCGCCGCCGTCGAGGACGGACGATCCACCCGCGTGCAAGGTCGGCGCCGGCTGGAGGGGCTCTGGCTGGGCGGCGAGAATGACAGGAGCCCTCCTGCGCTGGAAACCCAGGCTTCAAGCTGGGAGGAGGGCGTCTTGCGGTCTTTGGCGCAGGGCCTGATTGTGACAAATGTGGATCAGCGGACCCGCTATCAGCAGGGCAACAAGGCTATGCTCGGCTTCTTCATGGGCCGGCTTCTGCGCGCCACCGACGGGCAGGCCGACCCGGTGTTGTGCAACCGGATCGTCCGCGAGGAGCTGGAACGGCCGTGAGCGTCTACTACGCACGTGAGCCCGGCGAGCAGGGGCAGGTCATCACCGATGAGGGCGCCGCCGCCGGCCTGCTCCTCACCGAGCTGTTGGAGCGCGGGGTGATGCCGGTTCGGGCCGCCCTGGAGCTCGTCTCGTACCTCGCCGACATCCTCAGCATCGCCGAAGAAGACGGCGCCGTTCACGGCGACATCCGGCCGGGCAGCGTGCGCCTCGACGAGGGCGGCACCGTGGTGATCGAGGGCTACGGGCAACCCCGCCGTTCGACCCGCGCGCCAGAAGGCTTTCCGCTGGGGGTCGCCACCGACACCTACGCCCTGGCGCTGATCCTCGTCTCCTCGCTCTCCAACGTGCCTTTTGGGGCCATCCCGCGGGATCGCGACGCCCACGACGACCTGATGGTCGACCGCCTGCGCGGCGTGGACTGGGGCGATCTGGCCGGCAAGCGCTGGCTCGACGATGTGCTGCTCTTCTTGAGCTCGATGCTGGCCTACGACCCCACCGAGCGGCCCGCCCCCCTCGACGTGGCCAACGTGCTCGGGCAGATCGCCGCCGCCGCGCCGGGCGACGACCTCACCGCCTGGGCCGAGCAGGCCTTCTCCGACCGCGGTCGCAAGCGGGGGCGCAGCGCCTTCTCGCCGATGCCCGAAGAAGACCTGGGCGGCCCCGTGTCCATCGGCGGCGCGCAGGTCGGCCGCACCGCCGCCCTGCGCATCCGCCAGGCGGCCAGCGCCAAGGGCGAGTCCACGAACTTTTGGACCCGCGACAAGATCGCCTCGATGCTGGGCGACGAAGAAGATGTGAGCGCGCCCCTCCGCAAAGAATTCAAGGTGGCGCCGCCCCCCGCCTCGGGTCGAAAGAAGCCCCCCGAGGCCACGACGGCGCCCCCCGTGCCGGACTCCACCTTCAGCGGGGGCGCCACCGCGCCGCCCGCGCCGACGCCGATCGGCCGGATGTCGCCACCGAAGCCCGCCCCGCCAGCCCCGCCGCCGCCGGTGGCGCGTCCGGCCAGCCCGCCGCCGATCTCGGGCCCCATCGCCGTGTCGGGCCCCATCGCCAGCGCCGGCGCCCCGCCGGCCGACGCGCCATCGCCCGCGCCCTCCTCCAACCGCACCACCCTGGCCATCGGCCTCGTGCTGGTGCTGGTGGTGCTCTGCGGCGGCGGTGGGCTCCTCGCCGGCCTCGTCTACTACCTGCGGGGTCAGGACGCCGCCGAGCCCCTCGCCGTCGAGGTCGACGTCGAGGAGGAGGCCGCACCGGCCGAAGCCGGAGGCGCCGAGGCTGCCGCCGAGCCGACGGAGCCCGCCGAAGCGGCCCCCGCCGAGGGCGCCGAAGCGGCGGCCGCCGACAAGAAGTCGGCC
>JBEIQK010001064.1:0-1827 GCA_040376505.1 Alphaproteobacteria bacterium
CGCACCCCGCCGCCGCCGGCCGGCGCCGCCCTGGCCGATCCCGAGCACCCCCGCGACTTCTCCCGCCTCGCCGGCCTCCTCACCCGCTCCGAGTTGCCCGGATCGCGTCTGCGCGCCTGGCGATGGGCCGAGAGCGCCCCCGGCGTGCTCGTTCACCGCGGCGGCGGCACCACTGCGGATGCCCTCATCTTCATTCAGGCCGCCAAAGACCGCGTCGAGCGGGCGCGCGGCGTCGACGTCGACCTCACCCTCCCCCTGCTGGGCCATGACCGCCCGCCAGTGAGAAAGCCCCATGTCCCAGACCCCAGCCCCTGACTTCAAGAACGCCCGCGTGGGCGTGCTCCTCGGCGGCATGAGCACCGAGCGCAACGTGTCGAAGAAGAGCGGCGCCGCCGTCGCCAAGGCCCTGCGGAGCCTCGGCTACGACGTGGTGGAGATCGACGTCGGCCCGGATCTGCCCGAGAAGCTGCGCGCCGAGCGCATCGACGTCGCCTGGATCGCCCTACACGGCGCATTTGGCGAAGATGGCTGCGTGCAAGGCCTGCTGGAGATCATGCGCATCCCCTACACTGGCTCGTCGGTGCGCGGCTCGGCCATCGCCATGGACAAGATCGCCACCAAGCGGGCCCTGCGCGGCGCGGCCGTCCGCATGGCCGACGACCTCGTCTGGCGGGCGGGCGATGAATTCCCCAGCGGGCTCGGCTTTCCGGTGGTGGCCAAAACGCCCCAGGGGGGCTCCACCATCGGTGTGTACAAGTGCCCCGACGCCGCCGCCCTCGAGGCCGCCCTCGCCGACGCCAGCCGCTTCGCCCCCGAGGTGCTGGTGGAGCGCTTCATCACCGGAGAGGAGATCACGGTGGCCGTGCTCAACGGCGAGCCCCTGCCCGTGGTCGCCATCCGCCCGGTCGCCGGCTACTTCGACTTCGAGGCCAAGTACACCGAGGGGCGCACCGACTACATCGTGCCGGCGCCCATCCCCGACGAGGTCGCCCGCAAGGCGCAGGCCGCCGCCGCCCTCGCCTACCGCACGCTGGAGCTCTCCGGCGTGGCCCGCGCCGACTTCATCGTCGACGAGGCGGGCGAGCCTTGGTTCCTGGAGATCAACACCATCCCCGGCATGACGGCCACCAGCCTCTCGCCGATGGCCGCCGGCGCGGTGGGCCTCTCCTTTCCGGCCCTGGTCGAGGTCCTCCTACAGGGCGCCCGCAACCACGTCGAGCGCGCCCAGGCCGACGACCAGGCGAAGCCCGGCGCCCACTGACGAGGGGCCAGGAATTACGGCCCCACCGCCCTTCTCCCCAAGTGGGCCAAAAAGGCCCTCTGTTGGCTTGTCAATAGCGATCGCCAGAGGTACTTTCGACATCCCTCCCCCCGCGGTCCCTTCCCCAGGGCCCAAGACATCATGTCCCTCACCCACGAATTGCCCACCCCGGGCGAACGAAAAGCACAGATCTGGGCCAGCGTCCGTCGCGTCCTGACCGCGGGCCTGGGCGGGGCGTCTCTTGTCACGGCGCTGGGTGTCGGCGGCCATCACCTGGCCAACAGCGACACCTGGGAGATCCAGTCCATCCAGGTCACGGGCAACCAGCGGGCCAGCACCGTCGCCCTGCGGCACCTCGCCAACCTGCAGCGCGGTGAGCACGTCCTCACCGTTGATCTGCACGCCGCCGTCCGTGGCGTCGAGAGCCACCCCTGGGTGCGCTCCGCCGAGGCCCGCCGCGCCTTCCCCGGCGTCATCGAGCTGGTCATCACCGAGTACGAGCCTGTGATGCTGCTCGCCCTCGATGGCTTTTGGTATGTCGACGCCGACGGCCAGCCCTTCAAGCG
>JBEIQK010000436.1:0-5555 GCA_040376505.1 Alphaproteobacteria bacterium
CCGGCGGACCCTCGGCTGGGCCACCTGCGACCTGATCTGTGGCCGTGTCCTGCGTTGGCGCCTGCCCGACCCCGCCGAGCGGGCCCGCCTCGACGCCTGGAGCGCCCACCCGAGCCCCTGGCGGCGGCGCGCCGCCTGCGTCGCCCACGTCAACGAGGCCCGAAAGGGGCTCTACGGCGAGGAGATCGACAGGGCGGTGCGCGGCGCGCTGGCGCTCGATCACCGGTTTTCGCAGTTGGGCGCCGGCTGGGTGCTGCGGGAGCGCTGGCTCGCCGCGCCTGCCGAGGTGGAGAATTTCCTCTCTGTTCAAGGCCCCCAGATGCGCCGCGAGGCGCTTCGCTATGCCATCGAGAAGATGGCGCCGGCCTTGCAGCAGCGCTTCCTGCACCCCCTTTCTTGACGACGGCTCTGGTGCCGGGTCTGTCGGTCCTGTCAGGGGCCCGCGAGCGCGCCGCAGGCTGATCAGAGGGAGACCTGCTGGCGAACCTCCAGGGTCACGACGGGGCCCTTGTGCCAGGCGGCAGAGGCCATCCGCCAGTCCAGGCGAAAGCCCAGAACCTCCGGTTGACGCAGGCGAAGCACCTGAAAGCTGCTCCCCACCTGACAGGTGCGCGATCCTGCGGACCACTCCATCTCCTGGCGGAAGACCACTTCGTCCCCGTCGACCTTGCTCAGTCGCCACAAGCGGACCTCCAGGGGCTTTGCCTCCGTTTCTACAGACTCGCTGGCCAATTGGGCCACAAAGGCGAATCCCGGCTGCTCGCTGGGGAAGTCCACGGCCCCCACCTCGCGCAGGCAGGCGATCAGGCTGATCTGCCCCGTCAAAGAGTCGTGGAGGAGCCGTTCACAGAGCACCATCCACTCGACCTTGGCCTTCATGCGCGGCCCCCTGTGCCGAATCGGGTGTTGGTCTGTCGCGCTGCCGTGGAGTGCACGGCGAGGTGGATTGCGTTGTTGGCGGGCCCCGCCCGGGTGACGGGGGGCTCTGGCCTGCGATCTTCGGCCGGCTCTGACGGGTCGGCGTGACGGTCTGGATGCTCGGCCTCGGGCTGGGGGTCCCAGACCAGCGCCCCGGCGCGCAGACCGAGCACCCGCCCCAGGTCCTGCACCATTCGCAGGGTGAGCGGCCGACGGCCAGAGAGCACCTCCGAGACCCGACCGCTGGACCAGCCCAGCCGACGGCCCAATTCCCGCTGCGACCAGGCCAGCTCCCGCAGCTTGAAGGCGATCAGCGCGCGCGGATCGGGGGGCGGAAGATCGCGGCGCTCGGACTCATAGAGGTGGATCAGCGCCGCCATGACCTCCAGCAGGTCATGTTCGGGGCTTCCGGGGGTGGCGGACCACAGGGCATCGACGAGCTCGATGGCTCGGGCATGATCGTCATCATTGCGAATTGGAAATGCCAAATGGTCTCGCATGGGTGCTCCTCAGGTGCTCGTGCCGGGTGGGCGAACGGTCTCGGCCTGAATCTTGTCGTATTCGGCGTGGGTCCCAAAGAACTGGACCCTGACGATGCCGTGGTAGGTGGAGTCGGCGTACTGGACGCTACAGATGAGCCGAAATCGGTTGTGCAGCAGGTTGAAGATGAGGCGCTTCTCGGGGACTGCACGAACCGGAAAGGCTGAGGTTCGAATCGCGTCGTCGGCAGAGGTCCAACGCGCTGCTTCGATCATGGCGATCCAGTCGGCGACCGCCTGTTGGACAGTTGGGTGGTGTTGGGCGCAATCGCGCAGATACCGCGCCGTGATCAGCCGCATGGACGCGCCTTCCAGGATGGGTGCTCCCAACCTGGGAGCAGGTTAAGCTCCTGCTGCTCCTGTGTCAACCCCCCGCGACGAAGCGCCGCGCGTCGTCGCTGTTGGGGTCCAGCACCGTCGCCCGCGCCTGCCGCCCCGGGTCTGGATCCCGAAAGTAGACCATCGACCCCGCCGGCAACATCGTCGCCAGCGCCCCCGCGCACATCCGACAGGGCTTGCGCGAGCACCACAGCGCGGCCCCCGGCGCCGTCGCGCCAAAGAGCGCCATCAGCTCGGCGTGGCGGGTCGGGATCTGCCCACCCTGGTTGAGCCCCCAGCCCACCGTCTTCCCCGCGGCGTCCACGAGCAGCGCGGCCAGCGGGCGGTCCTGGGCCCAGCGTGGCCCCTCCCGCGGCACCAGGGCCTCCATCGCCGCCAGCGCCGCGGGGATGTCGACCGGATCGATGTGATCGGGGGGCGCCCACCCGGCAGGCAGGTAGGCCGGCGGCTCCCAGGGCGCGGGCTCGATCCACTGGAGCTCCCCGGCCTCCCCCAGGGGCCCTTGGCCATGCCGCCGCGCTGCCACCTTGAGCACGCCCCAGTCGAAGGGGTCCAGGGCGGCCTCTGTGAAGATGCGCTGGCGCAGCAGCAGCCGGGCGTCGGGGCCTCGCTGACTGTACAGGCCGTCGACGAGGCGCCACAGGGCTCCGCCAAAGCCAGGGCCCTGCCGGCGTGCCGCGAAGATCTGCCCCTCCGCGGCGAGCCAGGCCACCTCCGCGTTAGCGGGCGGCGACGGAGGTGCCGCGTGGCCGGAGTCGAGTACTGGAACGATCGCTATGTTCACAACAACACACCCTGGGACAGCGGGCAGCCCGACGAGCACCTCGTCGCCGTGGTGGAGGCCGGCGGGCCGGTGGGCCGGGCCTTGGAGATCGGCTGCGGCACCGGCACCAACGCCCGCTATCTGGCCGGGCGCGGCGCCGAGCGGGTGCTCGCCGTCGACATCGCGCCGACGGCGATCGAGCGGGCGCGGGCCGCCCTGGGCGACAGCCCGGTGGAGCTCGCGGTGCTCGACATCTTGAACGATCCGCTGCCGGAAGGTACCTTCGACTTCATCTACGATCGCGGCTGCCTGCACGTCTTCGACGACCCCGCCCTGCGCAGCCGCTTCGCCAGCCGGGTGGCCGCCCTCCTCACGCCGGGCGGTCGCTGGCTCAGCCTCGTCGGCTCGGCCGAGGGCCCCAGCCCCGCGGTGGGCCCGCCGCGCCGCACTCTCGGCGAGGTCTGCGCCGCCATCGAGCCCCATCTGCAGCTCACCGACGCCCGCCTCGTGCCCTTCGACAGCCGCGCCCTGCCTGGCATCCTCGGCTGGCGGGTGCTCAGCCAGCACCGGCCGGCCTGATCAGTCGGCCAGGGCGGGGCGCTTGCCCCTCGAGACGGTCTCCTTGTAGGGGACCGCCTTCTTTCCGCGGCCGTAAAGGCTGCCCACCTTGTTGCCCTGCATCTTCTCGCGGTTGCCGGTGCTGTCTTTCTCGCCCGCGGTGGGGTTGTAGAATTCCGAGACCATCGTGGCCACGCCCGCGTCGCGGCTGCGGTTGCCCTCGATGCGGTTGTCGTTGCTGGCGTCGGAGACCCGCACCGGGTCGCCCGAGACATGGGCGAAGGTGTTGTCCGACACGAGGTTGTTGGAGCTGGCGTCGCGCAGGTAGACCGCGTGGATGAGGCGCTCGCCCACCGGGGTGCCCTTCACGGCGCCGTTCTCCAGGTTCTCAAAGCGGTTGTGGGTGATCTGGCTGCCCTGCAGGCCGCGGGCCAGCACCCCGCCCACGCCGTAGCGCTGGGTGGCCCAGTCGGCGTTCTTGCTGTGCAGGCTGCCCAGGTCTTCAAAGCGGTTGTCGCTGATCACCGCCCCAGAGAGGAAGGCGGTCTCGCCGCCATCGTAGCGGTGGTCCTTGCCGGCAGCCGTCTGGGGCGAGATCTCCACCCCGCCCGACTCAAAGCCGCGGATGGTGAGGCCGCGCAACTCGAAATTGGCGGCGGCCGGCGCGGTGGCGGTGCTGCCCTCGCCGATGATCGGCCGGTACGACAGAAAGAAGCCCGGCGCCGGCCGGCTGCCGCGAAAGCCCGACACCGTGGCCCCGTTGCCCTCGATGATCAGCTTCTGGCCAGGGTTGTAGTGGTTCCAGGTGGTCTGTTCAACCCCGGTCAGCAGGCTGCCCGCGGTGAGGCCCACCCGCAGCACGGGCTCGTGGGGCACCGTGCTGCCCGGCGTCGCCGACTCGGCGGCCACCCAGTCGTGTACGGCCTGCAGGCTGCCAAAGCGCTGGCCCAGCAGGGTGAATTCGCCGCGCTGGCTGGCCCCGCCGGCCCCCTCGCGGGCCTCACCCTTGCTGCGGGTGTTGGTGGTGGCGGCGCTCCGGCCCTGGGTGCTGCTGCGCTGCTGCTTCATCGGTCACCCGCCTCGAGCCCTGGTATCGGGTTCCTCGCCGGCCGGCGCGGGCCGCAGCAAGCTCCAGATCAACACGCTGGCCGCAGCGGCCAGAAAGAGCACGCTGCCCTCCAGCCGCGCGCGACCGCAGTCGCCGCTGCGGGCGGAGATCCACCAGGCCGGATGGCCCAGCGCCATCGCCCACAGGCCAAAGACCGGGCGGAGAGAGAGCCCCCGCCGCCGGGCCCGCAGGGTGGTCCAGGCCGCCAGCCCCACGGTCGCCGCCCCCAGGAGCAGGCCCCAGCGCTCCGACCGCTCGATGATCTCCACCACCTCGGGGCCGCCGCTGCAGGCCAGGGCGAGGCCCACCCACAGGAGCAGGCTCATCGGCGGGCTGCGGCGGCGAGCAAGGCGGTGCGCGCCTCGTACAGCGTGGTCTCGATCGCCCGCACCACGCCGCGCTGGTAGCGGCCTGTCGCCGCGAGGAGGGCGCCCTTGAGCCCCTCATCGAGGGTGAAGGGCGTCGCTGCGAAGGCCGCCGCCTCGGCGTCGAGCAGGCGGCGCAGGCGCGGGCCGATCGACTGAAGGGCGCCCTCCAGGCCCGGATCACCCAGGCTGGCGCAGACCGGCTCCAGGTAGGCCACGGTCTTCGTCCAGCCGGCCTCCCCCGCCGGCCCCATCCCGGCGAGGCGGCTCGCCAGCGGCGCCGTCAGCTCGCGCAGCTCGCCGCTCGACAAGGCCCTGCCCAGGCCCTCTTTCACGGCCTCGCGGCTCTTGCGGCCCGTCGCCTGCAGGGCCTCCTGGGTGGGCACCAGGGCGTCGCTCACCCGGTCGAGGTGGCGGCGGGCCTCGGGGTGGGGCCCGAGACCGCGGCCGAGGTCGGTCAGCAGCACCTCCCAGGTGCCCACCGCCGCCGCGCCGATGAGCTGGAATGCGGACTCCACCTCGGCGTCGAGGGCGGCGGCGGCGCCGTCGTGGCGGGCGTCAAAGCGCGGGGCGGGCGCGGGGCCCCGGAGGCGGGAGAGGGCGGCGCGGGCGGCGGCCCGCAGCGAAGGGGGCATCAGGCGGCTCCCGGCCGGGCGAGGCGGGTGAGGAGGGCAGGAGGCAGGCGGCGGAGGAGGCGCAGGGCCTGGGCGCGGGCGCCAAAGCGCAGGAGGGGCCGGGGGTCGGTCAAGGCCGCGCCAAGGTCGTCGGGCACCCCGAGGATGAGCTGCTGATCGGGCGCCTGGGCCCGAAGCGCCTCCATGGCCAGGGCGCCGTCGTCGCGCAAGTGACGCAGGGGGAGCAGGGTCACGGCCCGGCCGCTCGAGGCCTGCAGCAGCGGCCCCAGCTCTTGGAGCAGGGCAGGGGAAGAGGGCCCGACGAAGAGCAGGCAGTCGAGCCTCTCGTAG
>JBEIQK010000721.1:0-3410 GCA_040376505.1 Alphaproteobacteria bacterium
CCTCGCCGATCTCGCGGCGGAAGAAGCGGTCGGGGTGGAAGCTGCGGGACAGGTCGTAGAAGGCCTGCTGCACCATCTTCTTGTCGACCTGGGTGGGGAGCCCCATCAGCTCATAGAAGGTGCCATGGTCGGCGAGAAAGATGATCCGCTCGATGGCCACGCGCTCTTCGGCAGAGAGCGCCCCGCCCTCGGCGGCGACTTCGGCTTCGTCCATGCCCTGACTCTCCAGCTCTGCGGTCATTCCACGCTCCTGGCGCGCCCATCCTAACCCAACTCCCCCTCCTCCTGGCCGCCGCGGGCCCGCGGATGGGACTTGCGGTACACGGCGAGGAGGTGGGCAGCGTCGACATGGGCGTACCGCTGGGTGGTGGTGAGCGAGCTGTGGCCCATCTGCTCCTGAATGGCGCGCAGATCGGCCCCACCGCCCAGCAGGTGCGTGGCGCAGGAGTGGCGCAGGGCGTGGGGGTGCACCTGGGCGAGGCCGTTGTTGACGCCCGCGTCGTGCACGATCTGCCAGGCCGCCCGGGCTGAGAGCCGGCCGCCGCCGCGCCCACGAAAGAGGGCGCCCTCGCCGCCCATCGCGGCGATCCAGGTGTTCAACGCCTCCACCGCGGGCGGGCCGAAGGGCACCACCCGCACCTTCTTTCCCTTGCCCATGACCCGCACGAGGCGCTCGTGCAGATCGAGATCGTCGACGTCGAGGGCGAGCGCCTCGCTCACGCGAAGGCCGGCGCCGTAGAGCAGCTCGCAGAGCGCCTTGTTGCGCAGGGCGTACCAGCCAGCCTGGGCTGGGGCCTCGACCACCGCGGCAGCCTCGTCGACATCGAGGAAGCGCGGCGTCTTTCGGGGCACCTTGGGCGAGCGCAGGCGGGCCGCCGGGCTGCCGGCCAGCTCGCCCTGGGCCACCAGCCAGGCGTAGAAGGCCCGGATCGCCGCCACCCGCCGATTCATCGTCGCCGGCGCCGCCCGTCCGCCCTCGCGGGACTGGGGCGGATCGGTGGCCAGGAAGGCCCGCAGCTCCTTCAAGCTGACCTCGCGCAGGCGCCGACCCCGCGGGGCCAGAAATTCGGCGAGGCTGCCCAGGTCGTGGCCATAGGCCCGCAGGGTGTGCGGCGAGCTGCGGCGCTCGACCTTGCGGTGATCGAGGAATCGCTGGAGATCGGGGTCCATGCCCTCCCTTACCGAGCCCGGCCGGGCGGGGCGAGCTTGCCGGCCGGGGCGGCGCGGTGTAGCAAGCCCGCCCGCTCCGAGGTTGGCCACATGAGCGTTCCTCTCGTCATCGTCGAGTCGCCCGCCAAGGCGCGTACCATCGAGAAGTTCCTGGGCGGCCGCTACCGGGTCGAGGCCAGCATCGGCCATGTCCGCGATCTGCCGCGCAGCGCCGCCGAGATCCCGCTCACCAAGAAGAAGGAGCCCTGGGCCCGACTCGGCGTCAACGTCGAGCAGCACTTCGAGCCGCTCTACATCGTGCCCAACGAGAAGAAGGCCCAGGTCGCCAAGCTCAAAGAGGCCCTCGCCGACGCCAGCGCCCTGTACCTCGCGACCGACGAGGATCGCGAGGGCGAGAGCATCTCCTGGCACCTGCTTGAGGTGCTCAAGCCCAAGGTGCCGGTCCACCGCCTGGTCTTTCACGAGATCACCCGCGAGGCCATCGACAAGGCGCTGGCCAAGCCCCGCAAGCTCGACGAGAACCTCGTTCGCGCCCAGGAGACCCGCCGCATCGTCGACCGCCTCTTTGGCTACGAGGTCTCGCCCTTGCTCTGGCGCAAGGTCAAGCCCCAGCTCTCGGCCGGCCGCGTGCAGTCCGTCGCCGTGCGCCTCGTCGTTGAGCGCGAGCGGCAGCGGATGGCCTTCCGCTCGGCGATGTGGTGGGACGTCACCGGCGTCTTCACCGGCGACCGGGGCAAGCTCGAAGCCACCTTGCTCACCTGGGCCGGCCAGCGCATCGCCACCGGCAAGGACTTCGACGACCTCGGCAAGCTGCGCGAGAAGGCCGCGGTGCTTGTCCTCGACAAGGCCGGCGCCGACACCGTCGTGCGCGCCGTCGCCGGCAAATCCGGCACCATCAGCCAGGTCGAAGAGAAGCCCTACACCGACCGCCCCGCCCCGCCCTTCACCACGAGCACGCTCCAGCAAGAGGCCAACCGCAAGCTGCGCTGGACCAGCAAGCGCGCCATGCAGGTGGCCCAGAAGCTCTACGAGACCGGCTGGATCACCTACATGCGAACCGACTCCACCACGCTCTCCGAAGAAGCGTTGGCGGCGGCGCGCTCGCTCATCCGCGATCAGTACGGCGCCGACTACCTCCCCGCCAAGCCGCGGGTCTACACCACCAAGGTGAAGAACGCCCAGGAGGCCCACGAGGCCATCCGCCCCTCGGGCACCAGCTTCCGCGGCATCGAAGAGGCCGAGCGCCAGCTCGACGCCGACGAGGCCCGCCTCTACGCCCTCATCTGGAAGCGCACCGTGGCCTGCCAGATGGCCGACTCCCGCGGCAAGCTCGTCGCGATGACCGTCGCGGTCGACAAAGCCGAGTTCCAGGCCCGCGGCAAGACCATCGAGTTCGCCGGCTTCCGCCGCGCCTACGTCGAAGGCAGCGACAACCCCGAGGCCGAGCTGGCCGACCAGGAGCGCATCCTGCCCTCCTTCCGCAAGGGCGACACCGTCTCGGGCGAGGCGCTCACCGCTCGCCCCCACGAGACCCAGCCCCCGGCCCGCCTCACCGAGGCCACGCTGGTAAAGGAGCTCGAAGCCCGCGGCATCGGCCGCCCTAGCACCTACGCCAGCATCATCGAGACGATCCTCCAGCGCGGCTATGTCTTCAAGAAGGGCACAGCGCTGGTGCCCACCTTCACTGCCTTCGCCGTCACCAAGCTGCTCGAGCAGCACCTCACCTGGCTGGTCGACTACGACTTCACCGCCCGGATGGAGGAGCAGCTCGACGAGGTCGCGCTGGGCAAAGAAGACTCCGAGCGCTGCCTCGCCCGCTTCTACCTGGGCGGCGCCGGCCTGCGCGAGCGCCTCGGCAACGCCGACGGCCAGATCGACCCCCGCGAGGTCTGCACCCTGTCGATCGGCACCAACGCCCAGGGCGCCTCGATCGACGTGCGGGTGGGCCGCTACGGGCCCTTCCTCTCCTCGGGCGACCTGAAGGCCGACATCCCCGGCGACCTCGCCCCCGACGAGCTCTCCGTCGAGAAGGCCGAGGCCTTGCTTGCCGACCGCAAAGAGGGCCCGCGCGTGCTCGGCGTCGACCCGGAGACCGAGCAGAACGTCTTTTTGATGAACGGTCGCTTCGGCCCCTACGTGCAGTTGGGCGAGATCACCGACCCCAAGAAGAAGGAGAAGCCGCCCCGCGCCGGCCTCCTCAAGGGCATGAAGATCGAGGAGATCGACCTCGACCTCGCCCG
>JBEIQK010000702.1:0-3513 GCA_040376505.1 Alphaproteobacteria bacterium
CGGCCGACCCCGCCGCCGCCGCCGATCGCGCGGCCTGCGCCCGCTCCGGCGCCTCCCGTGACCCCCGGCGCGCTCGGCGCCTGGGGCAACTTCTTGAAGCCGGCCGCCCCCGCTGTGGCCGCCGCGCCGCGCACCCTGGCCGCGGTTCAGGCCGAGATCGACGGCTGCACCCGCTGCGGGCTCTGCGCCGGGCGCAGCACCATCGTCTTTGGCGTGGGCGACCCCAAGGCCAGCGTCTTCGTCATCGGCGAGGGCCCCGGGGAGCAAGAAGACCTGCGCGGCGAGCCCTTCGTCGGCCCGGCCGGCCAGATGCTCGACCGCATGCTCAGCAATGTGCTCGCGCTGCCCCGCGAGCGCGTCTACATCGCCAACATCGTCAAGTGCCGCCCGCCAAACAACCGCAACCCCGAGCCGGCGGAGATCGCGTCCTGCTTGCCCTTCCTGCACGCCCAACTGGCGGCCGTGCAGCCCCGCCTCGTGCTGGTGCTGGGCTCGATCGCGTCGAAGACCCTCTTCGACAACAAGGGCATCACGTCGGTGCGCGGCCGGTGGCAGACCCTGAGTTGGCCGGGCGGAGGCAGCGCGCCCGCGATGCCCACCTTCCACCCGGCCTACCTGCTGCGAAAGCCCGAAGACAAGACCCTCACCTTCGCCGACCTCAAGCTGGTTCGGCTGAAGATGGAGGAGCTCGGCCTGATCAGCGCTTGATCTTCACGTTGGCGAAGAGGTCGGCGAAGGTGCCCAGGGTGGCGCTCTTGGCCGGCGGGGCGCCGACCTTGGGGGCCGGCGGGGCCCAGTCATCCTGGCTGGCCTGGCGCAGGCCGAGGTCGAGGCGCTGACGCTCCTTGTCGACGGCCAGCACGCGGACCTGCACCGTGTCGCCCACCTTGAGCACCTCGGAGGGGTGGCCGATGCGCTTGTCGGCGAGGTTGGACAGGTGCACGAGGCCCTCGACGCCGGGGGCGAGGCGCACGAAGGCGCCGAACTCGGCGAGGCGCTGCACGGTGCCCGGGAAGATGCCGCCCACCGCGTAGGTGGTGCCCACCGCCGTCCAGGGGTTGGCCGACTGCTCCTTCAACGACAGGTTGACCTTCTTCGAGGCGGCGTCGACGCTGATCACGGTGGCGCGCACGCGGGCTCCCTGGGGCGGGGCGGCGGCCTCTTCGTCCCAGGAGATGTCGCGCTTGTACACGAGGCCGCGCACGCCGCCGATGTCGACGAAGAGCCCGAAGTCGCGGGAGCCGACCACCACGCCGTCGCGCACATCGCCCTCTTTCAGCGTGGTCCACAGCTCCTTGGCCTCGGCCTCGGCGGCCACCTCGGCGACGGCCTTGTGGGAGACGACCACGTCGCGGTCGCGCACATCGGTGACGCGGAAGGCCAGCGTGCGGCCGATGTAGCTGTCGAGGTCGGCGTCGGGGTGGCGGTCGATCTGGCTGACCGGGCAGAAGGCCCGCACGGCGCCGATGCGCACGGTGAAGCCGCCCGCGTTGCGGCTCTCGACCTTGCCATCGACGGGGATGCCGGTGTCGCGGGCCTCTTCGAGGACATCGGTGGCCGAGCTGCCGCCGATGCGCCGGGCGAGGCGCACGCCGCGCTCGCCCACCGAGAGCACGAAGGCCGAGAGGTTCTGGCCGACCGTAAAGACCTCGCCGGCCTCGGCGTCGGAGATGTCGAGGATGCCTTCGGACTTGGAGCCGAGGTCGACGAAGACGCCGTCGTGACCGACGCGAACGACGATCCCCTGCACGCGCTCACCCGGCCGGAGGCGCTTGGGCATGCCGCCCGAGAGCAGGGCGGCGAAGTCATTGGCCGACAGGGCGCCCAACTCGGCCATCAGCGCGTCGCCGTCGAAGCGCGGCCCCTCGGGGACCACCGGGCGGGGGGCCGGCGCGGGTGCGGCGGCGGCGGCGACAGCCTGGGCCTCGGCCTCAGCCTCGCGCTCGCTGCGACGACGAAAAGGCGGACCGCGGCGCTCACCTTTGGGGGCAGCAGCCGGCGCCGTCGGGGCTGGGGCGGGCTCGGGGCTGCGGGCGGTGTTGGGTTCGCGGTTGGGGATGCGGCGCAAGGGTACACTCCAGGGGGCAGGCGGCCCGGCGCACCGGGCGAGGGCGAATTGGCGCGCGGGTAACCTGTCTGGTCGCCGGGCGCGTCGCGGCGGCCGCGGCGCCCGAGGAGGGGTTACCGGCGGCGGCGCCGGCGCAGGTGCGTCGGCAGGAGGAGCCGGTGGTCGATGATGTCGCGACGGAGGGCCTCGATCCGCGGCTGGCCCCCTACGCCTACACCCTGCCCGATTCCCAGATCGCGCGCTTTCCACCCGCCGAGCGCGCTGGCGGGCGGCTGCTCTGCGTCGAGGAGGGCCTCGTCGATCGACAGGTGATGGACCTCCCCGCGCTGCTGCGGGCCGGCGACCTGCTGGTGGTCAACAACACCCGCGTGCTGCCAGCACGGTTGCGGGCTCGACGGGCCAGCGGCGGCGAGGTCGAGGTCCTGCTGCTGGGTATGTCGGCGGGTCGGGAGCGGGCCTTGGTGCGGCCCTCGCGCCGTCTCAAGCCCGGAGAGCGGCTCCAGATCGGCGACTTCGCGGTGACGCTCCTCGAAAAGGAGCCCGATGGTGCCTGGTGGGTCGACCCAGGGCCCGATCCAGTCGGCCTGATGGAGCGCCATGGCGCGATGCCGCTGCCGCCCTACCTGCGCCGACCAGCCGAGGGTGCCGATCAGGAGCGCTACCAGACCGCCTTTGCCCGGGAGCGCGGAGCGGTGGCCGCGCCGACGGCGGGCCTGCACTTCAGTCCGGCCCTGCTCGCCCAGATCGCCGATCGCGGCGTCACCATCGCTGAGGTCACCCTCCATGTGGGCATCGGCACCTTCCGCAACCTCAGCGCCGCCGACCTCGATCAGGGCCAGCTCCACGCCGAGCGCTGGCAGGTGCCGGCCTCCACGGCAGCGGCGGTGGGGGCCTGCCGAGACCGCGGGGGCCGGGTGGTGGCGGTGGGCACCACGGTCACCCGCACCTTGGAGTCGGCCGCGCTGCCGGGGGGGCGGATCGCCGAAGGTGTTGGCGAGACGCGGCTCTTCATCCAGCCGGGCTACCGCTTCGCGGTGGTCGACCGCCTGTTTACCAACTTCCACCTGCCCTGCAGCTCCTTGCTGATGCTGGCCTGCGCCTTTGGCGGCCGGGAGCGGGTCCTCGGGGCCTACCGCCACGCCGTGGAGGCCGGCTACCGCTTCTTCAGCTACGGCGACGCCATGTGGCTGAGCCCGTCGGCGACCGAAGAATTCGATGCGGTCGCTCTCGCGCAAAGCAGATAGGCGCGCCGGCCATGTCGAGCCCCCTCTCCTACACCCTCCGCGCCACCGTGGGCCAGGCCCGCTCCGGCATCTTGTCGACCCCCCACGGCGAGGTGCCCACCCCGGCCTTCATGCCGGTCGGCACCTACGGCACCGTCAAGGGGCTGATCCCCGAGGAGCTGCGCGACTGCGGGGCCAGCATCGTGCTGAGCAACGCCCTGC
>JBEIQK010000969.1:0-2196 GCA_040376505.1 Alphaproteobacteria bacterium
GACGATGGGCCCAGACCCGATCACGAGGATGGTCTTCATGGCCGGCGGGCTATCAAGCCCAGCGGCGCCGCGCCCCCCCGGCAGGTGGCTATGATGATGGTTGCGGTGTAACATGCGTTACACCTTTGTTATGCGGACTCGATAAGCTCTTTCAAGAGGGTGTCGCCCAGGGCCTCGGCGGCGGAGAGGCCGAGGGGGCGCGTTGGGGCGCTGGAGGCCGCGACGACCTTGACGGCGTGGGGGATGGCGGGCTGGACGTGGGCGCGGAGGTGTTGGGCGTGGATGGGGCTCGTCACCTCGACGTTGTCGGCGAGGTGCTGCTGCCTCGTCCGATCCGCAGCGCGACGGGCTGCGGAAGGAGCCTCGTGGGTGCTGAGGTCGAGGGCCGGCGCGTTGGCTTTGTTGAAGACCGCCAGCACAAAGGTCGCGCAGGACATTCCGCAACCGTCCACATCTGGGCAAAGCGAGTCATCCTCTCCCCACTTTCAATTGATGCTGAAGCCATGGGGGATGTTTTGCGGGTCTCGATCGACTGGATGCTCGGTGCGGGACGAGTGGGACAGGAGAGGCTGGAAATGTGCCAGCAGCCCCGCCCTCGCCGCCGTGGCGAAGGGGGCTCCGCGGGTGTGAAGGAGCCCGGAGCTGCATTCAAGCGGGCCCCTGGGCAGCGCTAAAGGCCCGGGAGCGGGCCGGTGGGCATGTCGTCGGCGACGTGGCCGAATTCGGTGTCCGGCTGGCCCAGGAGCTGCATCAGGCTGACGAAGAGCTGGTTGGTGGTGGCGGTGCCGTCGAGGTAACCGCTCATCTCCTCGATCTCCTCGACCGTGCCGGACTGGAAGTCGAGCCAGCGGCCGCCGCCCGCCTCCCCCACGGCGCCGAAGAGCAGGGCGGGCAGGTTGCGGGTCCAGTGGCGCCCCGAGCTGAACTCGCTCATCCACAGCACGAGGGTGGTGTCGAGGAGGTTGTCGCCATCGGCGTCGACGGCGGCGTCGAGGCGGCCGAGGAGGTCGGCGAGGCAGCTCATGTACCAGCGGTAGACCCACTCCATGCCGGGTTGGTAGTCGGCGTGCACCATGGCGTGCCAGTTGTCCCAAACGCTGGTGTCGACGATCGGGCCGCCGTTGTCGCCCCAAAGCCAGGAGAAGTCGTGATCGTGGCCGTTGGCGAACTCCAGGGTGGCGACTTTGGTGAGGCCGCAGGAGAGGGCCGTGGCGATGATCTCGTTCATAACGGGGGCCGTGACGCTGTCGTCGTAGGTGTAGTCATAGCCAGACGGTGTGGAGAGCACCGGCGCGTTGCACTCGCCCACCCCGGCGGCGATACGGGCCTCGAGCTGACTGACCTTGTCGAGGTGGGCGGCGAGGCGGTCGCGACCGGGGCGGTCGAGGTGTCTGTTCATCTGATTGAACTGACCCATCACCGCATCGAGGACCGAAGAGCGCCGGGCGCGCAGGGCCCAGGCGTCGGCCGGCGAGAGGCTGCTATCGCCGAAGATGCGCGCCAGGGCGACAAAGGGGTCGTTGTAGGCCTGGATGGGGTCGTAGGGGCCGTAATAAAAACGGTCGGTGGTGTAGATGCCCTCCCAGGCGGTGCCGCCAACGGTAAAGTCGAGGCGGTCGAAGGGGGCCTCACCGGCGAGGCGCTCGGCCACCTGCTGCTCGAAGGTGGCGCTGGCGGCGGTGAGGACGGCGGAGTCCTGCACATAGAAGGGCCGGCCGGTGAACAGGGTGAGGTTGGCGTTGTCGTGCGAGTTGCCGACGGTGTTGTAGCCGGGCGCCCGGTTGTCGAGCCCCGTCACCACCACCATGCGGTCTTGGAAGGCGGAGAGGGGCTCCAGCACGAAGGGGAGACTGAAGCTCCGTTCACTGCCCGTGGGCACGAACTGGGGGAGCACCGTGCCCTGGGGCGTGTGGACGATGAGCAGACGTTTGGGGCCGGGGCCGGGAGCGCCGGTGTCCTCGGCCCGACCGGCCTTGGCGAAGAAGGGGAGCAGGCTGGCCGCGAGCCCGCCTTTCACGAAGCGACGGCGGCTGGTGGGGTTCATGGCGTCTGCTCCAGGGCCGGGCGGTAGCGCATCGGGTCGGTGAGGGAGATGTCGACGAGCAGGCTGCGCAGGTCGCCGTCGCTCTCGGCGAAGCGCGTGGACAGTGCCCGCAGGGTGCAGGCGTCTTCGGCCTCGGCGGCGCGGCCGACCGC
>JBEIQK010000531.1:0-4640 GCA_040376505.1 Alphaproteobacteria bacterium
GCGGCCAGCACGGCCGAGCGCTGGGCGATGAGCAGGCCGGTGAACAGGCCGCCGTTGCTCATCCCGGCCGTGTAGATGCGGCTGCTGTCGAGGTTCCAGGAGGTGCCGGCGCAGGTGAGGATGTCGTCGAAGAGCACGAGGTCCATGTTGGTGTCTTCGCCGGTGAAGACGTCCCAGAGCACCACGCCGCCGCTCTCCATCGCCTGGGAGGAGACCAGGATCATGCCGGCGGAGTCGGCGTAGGCGCGGGCCTGGCCGGGCGCGTCGAGCATGTCGCCGGCGGCGCCGCCGATGCCATGCCAGAGGAAGACGATGGGCCAGGACCGATCGGCGCTGTAGTCGCTGGGCAGCACCACCTCGAAGCTGCGAGACGCGCCGCCCGAGGGGAAGCCGGTGTTCACGCCGTCGGTGAGGGTGGGGCAGTCGGCGGCCTCGATGCGGGGCAGGGTCTCGCCGCCGGTGGTGTCGCAGCTGTCGGGCGCCCCCATCGCCCGGTCTTCCCAGGGGATGGCGCCGAAGGTGCTGCCGGCGAGGTCGAGCTCGAAGGTGACGATCTGCCCGCTGAGCTCGCCGCAGAAGAACTCGGGGCCCGTCGCGCTGCCGGTCAGCACCGCGGCGACCTCCACCGCGCTGCTGGTGGGCGAGTAGGCGGCCGGCAGCTCGAAATTGGGCAGCGTGATCGCGAAGCTGCCGTCGGCGTTGACGGGTACATCGGTGGCGGTGGTGAGAACATCGCTCACCGCTTCGCCGTCGGTGGCCCGCAGCGAGAAGCTGGCGAGGCTGCGGTTGCCCGCGCCATCGACCACCGCCTCGACCTCGGCCTGGAAGGGGATCACGAGCCCACCCACCGCGGAGACCGAGAAGCCAAGCAGGTAGGAGCCGTTGGGCAGGTCTTCGGCCGGGCTGACCTCGCCGCCGCCGTCATCGCCGCCGTCCTCCCCGCCGTCTGTGCCATCGGTGGCGGCGGTGTCGTCGCCGAGGTCGGTCCAGTCCTCTTCGATGGTCTTTTCTTGTTCGCAGGCCAGCAGAAAAAGGAGCGGCAGAGAGCGGGTCAGGGTCATGCGAAACCTCCGACCTCACGTCTATCCCGATCTCACCAGCCCTCCCCTGCGTCACTTGCGCCGCAAGGTCACCGAGCCGGGCTCACCGGGGCTCTTTTCGAGGGCGGTGACCACCCAGGTGGCGCCGCGCACCGCAACCTCGGAGCCCTCCCCCACAAAGACGCCGACCGCGCCGTCGATGGCGAGGCTGCAGATGAGGCCGTTGGCGGCGCTGCCGTCGGCCTTGGTGTAGGCGCCGCGGGTCATGTTGCCCATGCCCACGCGCACGCCGTCGAGGTCGCCGACCGTGGTCTCTTCGATGTTCTCGGTCATCGGGGGGGTCGCTCCAGGAGGTGCGGTCGCCAGCACCCCCGCGAGGAGGAGCCAGGGAGCGGCCATCAGCCGTTCACGCGGATGCTGCGGTAGAACTTCTTGAAGTCTTCGACCGACAGGTTGTCGACGTGGTTGCTGCCCCAGGGGTTTTGCAGGTTGATCGTCCCCTTGTCCATGTCAACCGAGACGGGGGCGTAGGCGTGGTTCCAGTAGACGTTCTTGGCGTTGGCCTGCTGGGTGAGCGCGGGGTCGGTGGCCAGGTCGCGGCTGTCCACCGTGATGGGCTTCTTGGCTTCGAGGGCGGCGGCGATGGTGAGGAGGATGTCGTCACCCGCCATCGAGTCGGTGGCCTGGTAGCTCTCGTTCTTGCCGGTGAGCAGCTCGGTGGCGCCGGCGAAGTTGAAGCCATCCTTGGCGATGTTGCCGCCGCTGATCTTGTCGTAGCTCTGCTTGTGCTGGGCGACGGTCTTCTCGATGAGCGCGCTCCACAGCTCGGTCTGGCCGTCGGCGCCCACGTCACCGGTGTTGGCGTAGAGCGGCGTGGTGCTGCCCGGGCCCTTCACGGGCAGGCGGGCGTCGATGGTCTTGGTGACCGGGGTGGGGCGGCTGTAGGGCGACTTGCGCAGGTACAAGGTGACGTCGAAGGTGCCGTCCTTGTTGTCCTTGATCAGCTTCTGGATGGCGTCGGGGTTGGCGCGGGCCACGCCGGCCATGCCGGCCATCAGGTAGCAGTCGCCGAGCCCGCCCTGGCGCACGTCATTGGGGTCGACCGCGGCCTTGTCGCCGGCGCCCTGCACAAAGGAGGTGCCCTTCTTGAAGTCTTCGTAGGGGCTGCCGGCGTGCTTCTCGCGCAAGGCGGGAAGACCGGCCTTCTGGTTCATCCGGCCGTCGTTGCTGGGGGCGGCGACCTTGTCTTCGGGGCCCTCGGCGAACTTGTACTTGTTGGGGTCTTCTTTGCCGGCCATCGCGGCGCCGAAGAGATCGACGGCGGGGCCCTTGTCGGCCTTGGCCGGCGCGAGGGCGGTGGCGACGGCGCTGTTGCCAAGGGCGGCCTGGAGATCAACGGCGGCGCCCTGGCTCTTGGGGGCCTCCACCGCGGGGGCGGCGACCTGGCTGGCCGAAGCGGGCTTGCTGCCGCCGCGACCGCGCGCGCCGGGCTTCTGCTGGGTCTGACGTTGGGCCAAGGAGCCGGCCATAGGGCCTCCAGAGGTTCGCGAGGGGGCGCCCCTGCCGAGGGGAGCGCGGGGCGCCATCGCCTCCTACCGAGGCGTACAACGCTTGAGTCCACCCCGGCAACTTAGCGTGATGGGGCCGTCGGGCGCGATGGTGACCGAGCCAGCGGTCACCGTATCTTCACCGAAGGTCGCCCGGATGAGGTAGGCCCCCGGCGGCACCTGCGCGGGAAGCACGTGATGACCGCCGTCTCCGTCGAGGATCACGCTGGCGGCGTCGCCGGTGACCCCTACCCGCACCAGGGCGCTGCGGGGCGGCGGGGGCGGCGCCTCCTCGGGCTCCTCGGGCTCCTCGGCCTCCTCGGCCTCCTCCGGCTCCTCTTCGGGCGGCGGCGGGGCGGTGCGCGGGCTTGGGGCGGTGGTGGCCCCCTTTGGAGCGGAGGCCGCCGGGGCCTCGACCGGAGCGGCTGGCGCGGGCGTCTCGACGACAACGGGCGCGGGGGGCGGATCGGCGGGCGCGGGCGCCGGCTCCACCGGGGCCTCCACCGCGACCTCCGGCGGCGCCTCGGGTTCCCGGCCGTGTCGGAGGGCAGCGATCACCAGCAGGCCCAACACCACCACGGCGAGCCCGCTGATCGCCGCGGCGATGCCGCCCAGCAGCCAATGCTGCCAGCGCGGCACGCCGGGCCCCTCGTCGGGGTGCTCGCTCATCGCCCGACCGCCCGTGGGGCCCGGAAGGAGAGCGGCGAAGCGGCGATGGGAGGCGGGAGGCGGCTCAGGGTCGTGCTCGGGGTTGGGAGGGCGGGGCGCGGCCCCTGCGCGGATCCGCCGTCCAACGTTATCATGGCGGGCCGCTGGCCTTCCAGACCGAGGGCCGCGCGGGGTCTCCGTGCTGCAACACCGCGCTGCCTGCTTCGCTCTGCTCCTCGCCGGCTGCGCTGGCGACAAGGGCGGCCCTGCCGCTGCCCCTCCCCTGGGCGATCCGGTCGACCTGCTCGCCCGCATCGACCCCAAGATCGGCACGGGCGGCATCGGCTTCGCCGTCGGCAGCGGCTACCCGGGCGCGGCGGCGCCGATGGCCTTGGTGCGCCTCAGCCCCGACACCGCCGATCGCAACGGGGCCTCCTTCGGCGCCTACCGGGGCGGCGGCTACCACGCCGACGACGTCTACATCCAAGGCTTCTCCCACCTGCACCTGAGCGGCGTGGGCCTCACCGACTATGGGCTCATCGCCTTGATGCCGCGCGACGGCATGAGCGAGGCCAACACCACCGAAGCGGGCTACCGCGCGCCCTTCTCGCATGCGGAGTCCACGGCCACAGCGGGGCGCTACGCGGTGACCCTGCGAGAGCCCGACATTGGGGTGGAGCTGTCGGCCACCGACCACACCGGCCTGCACCGCTACCGCTTTGGCGCCGAGGTGGCGGAGCCCACCGTGCTGATCGACCTGGGCCACGTGATGGACGGCAGCCGGGTGATCGCCGCCAACCTCACGATCGACCCGGCGACCGGCCTCGTGCGCGGCGCCCTGCGCGAAGACGGCGCGATGGCGCGGACCCCCTTCACGGTGTGGTTCACCGCCCGCTTCTCGCCGCCGCCGGTGGAGGTCGGCGTCTGGGATCCCGAGGGGTACAGGCCGGGAGACACCGAGGCCGGCGGCCTCGCCCCCCTCACCCTCGACGGTCAGCCGATGGAGGGCACCCGGGTGGGGGCCTGGCTGCGCTTCGACGCCCAGGAGGTCAATGCCCAGGTGGCGCTCAGCCTCACCGACGCTGCCGGGGCCGACGCCAACCTCGCCGCCCAAAGCCTCGACTCCGTCGACGCGGCGGCCGAACAGACCGCGGCGGCCTGGGCCGACTGGCTCTCGCCGATCCGCGTCTGGGGCGGCACCGAGGTCGATCAGATCAAGCTGGCCACCGCGCTCTACAAGTGCCTGCTGATGCCCCACGCCATCCAGGATGTCGACGGGCGCTACCGCGGCTTCGACGCCCAGATCCACCAGCTCGACCGCGGGCGCTACACCACCGATCTGTCGCTGTGGGACACCTACCGCACCACCCACCCGCTCTACACCTTGCTGTGGCCCGAGGCCCAC
>JBEIQK010000093.1:0-13111 GCA_040376505.1 Alphaproteobacteria bacterium
GCCGAGGCGCTCCAGCTCGTGATCGAGGTTGGGCTCGATGTCTTCGCGGCGCTCGGCGAGGCCGGGCAGGGTGAAGGTCCAGGTGTCGAGGCGGGCGAGCAGATCGCCGCGAAAGCGGCCGTCGCGCACCCGCTCCTGCAGGGGCTGGTTGGTGCCGGCGACGAGCTGAAACTGGCAGCTCACCTCGCTGTCGGCGCCGACGGGGCGGAAGCGGCCCTCCTCGACGGCGTGCAGGAGCATGGCCTGCTCGTCGGCGCCGAGCTCGCCGATCTCGTCGAGGAAGAGCATCCCGCCGTCGGCGGCGCGCAGGAGGCCGGCGCGGGCGGTGGCGGCGCCGGTGAAGGCCCCGCGGCTGTGGCCAAAGAGGGTGGACATGGCGGTGTCGCCGCGCAGGGTGGCGCAATTGACGGCGACGAAGGGCTCGCCGACGAGGCGCTTGTGGCGGCGCAGGGCGTGGATGCGCCGGGCAAGGCTCGACTTGCCGGCGCCGGTGGGGCCGAGGAGGAGGATGGGGGCGGTGGAGCGCAGGCTGACCTGCTCGATCTGGCCGATCAGATGGTTGAAGGCCGTGTTTTCGGTGGCGATGCCCTGCTTGAGCAGAGACGTAGACTCCACCTTCTCCTCGGCGTGGCGGCGCTGAATCTTGTCGTAGCGGCTGGTGTCGAGGTCGATGATGACGCTGCGGCCGGCGACCGTGTCGGGGCCGGGGCCGGTCTGGACGAGGCGGGCCGGCAGGTGGCGGGACTCCGTGAGCAGAAACAGACAGATCTGGGCGACGTGGGTGCCGGTGGAGATGTGGACGAGGTAGTCCTCGCGGTCGACGTCGAAGGGGTAGCGGCGGGCGAACTCGTACAGCGCGCCGTAGACCTCCTCGAAGTCCCAGGGGTCGGCCAGATCGAGGTCGTGGCGGCGCACGACGGTGCCGGGGCTGACCGTGGCGATGTCGGCGGTGATGGTGGCGCCGAGCGCGTCGTGCAGGGGGTTGCGCAGCATCTCGAAGCGGGCGATCGGCTGACCCAAGGAGAGGTGCAGGCCGATGGTGGGACGCCAGTGGTTCCACCGCTTGGCCTGGCGGCCGACGTCGAGGGTGGTGCCGAGGATGCCGATGACCACGAGGGGTTTGGGGGTCTGCGCCATGGCTATCGCTCCCTTCGCCTGGCGGATAAAGCGCGGGCGGGGGCGCGGCAAGGGGGGCGCCCAGGATCTCGATGGCGACGGGCCTGTGGCGGCTGGCATGGCCGTTGCGGTACACGGGGCATCCTCTCTCCCTGGAGCCCCCGATGTCTGCGCTGTCCTACGAAGTCCTCAACTTTGGCCCGGGCCGCTTCGCGAAGTCCTGGACCCGCGGCGTGGTGATCGAAGAGGCCGCCCGCGCGCAGATCAAGAACATGGTCTCGCTGCCCATCATCTTCAAGCACGTCGCCGTGATGCCCGATGTGCACTGGGGCAACGGGGCCACGGTGGGCTCGGTGATCCCCACCGAGCGGGCGATCATCCCGGCGGCGGTGGGCGTCGACATCGGCTGCGGCATGATCGCGACCCGCACCAGCCTCGTCGCGGCAGACCTCCCCGACTCTCTGGCCCGCCTGCGCAGCCGCATTGAGGCGCGCGTGCCCCATGGCCGCACCCACGATGGCGGCCCGGGCGATCGGGGGGCCTGGCATGACGTGCCCGCGGCGGTGACCACGGCCTGGTCGAGCCTCTCGACGCGGTTCCAGGGGCTGTGTGAGCGGCACCCGAAGATCGAGCGCGGGAACCTCGTGAACCACCTCGGCACGCTCGGCACGGGCAACCACTTCATCGAGCTGTGCCTCGATGAGGCCGATCGGGTCTGGGTGATGTTGCACTCGGGCTCGCGCGGGGTGGGCGGCCGCATCGGCAACTACTTCATCCAGGCGGCGAAGCGCGAGGCGGAGCGGTGGTACCTGCAGCTCCCCGATCCGGCCCTGGCCTATCTCCCCGAGGGCACGCCCCTCTTCGAGGACTACGTGACGGCGGTGGGCTGGGCCCAGGACTTCGCGGCCCTCAACCGGGCCTTGATGATGCAGGCGACCCTGCGGGCGCTGGCCGAGGAGCCGGGCCTGCCGGCCTTCACGGCGGACCTGGAAGCCATCAACTGCCACCACAACTACGTCAACCGAGAGACCCACTTCGGGACGGCGGTGTGGGTGACCCGCAAGGGGGCGGTGCGGGCGGGCCTGGGCGAGATGGGCATCATCCCGGGCAGCATGGGCACGCGCTCCTACATCGTGCGCGGCAAGGGCAACGCCGACAGCTTCTGCTCCTGCTCGCACGGGGCGGGGCGGGCCTTGTCACGGGGCGAGGCGATCCGCCGCTTCTCGGTGGCCGACCATGTGGCGGCGACGGCGGGAGTGGAGTGCCGCAAGGACGCCGACGTGATCGATGAGACGCCGGCGGCCTACAAGCCGATCGAGGATGTGATGGCGGCCCAGGCGGAGCTGGTGGATGTGGTTCACACCTTGAAGCAGGTGTTGTGCGTCAAGGGTTGATGGCGGCTGCGGCCTGGTACTGTGTTGGATGCACCACAGGCAGGGTCAACTGGGACTTTGAACCGGAACCGCCTCCAGGCCTGTGGTCCAGCAACCGACGAGCGCGCTCGGCCCGGCGCTCTGACTCCTCATCACCGAAGTCCGCGAAGGCGTAGGCACGCGCCGGGAGCCCGAGTTGCGTTGGGCCCCCATCCACACGATCCGCCGAGAACAACACCCGAAGGGGTGCCTGGGCGGGCCCCAGCCATACCTGATGGGGATCACCGCTACGAAGCACCTCATAGAGCGGATGTTGGGGGTTCAACAACTGAACAATAATCGACTGATGGAAAACTGTCACAACACATCCGGTGGGCTCGACCTCGTAGCACTTCCGCTCCTGCGAAAAGCGCAAGGAAACCAGCATCCTGGAGTCCGATGAAGAGTCCAACAGCGCGGGGTCTTCCACTTCGAATGTACCAGAATTCCTCATGAAGGTCTCAGCTTCGCTCATTGAAATCTCCTCTTTGGCGTTCCTTCGGCACCTGAATCCACAACCTGAGGCAAAGCACCGTCCGCCGCGAAGGAATCTGTTCGCATCCGCAAGACAGTAGTTCCCGTCCGAACGAACGAAGTCCGGCGCGGATTACCAGCAGCACCGCCCCTAAGAACGTCCGCAGGAACCGGGTATAGCCTCGCACAACTGCGCTTTGCCGGGGGGATTCAGCGCAAAAAATCACATCCCAAACACCACAACCCGTACCAGCGCATCGGCATGCCCGCTACTTCGGCCCTCTCGGCTGCGCCAGGGACATCACGCGATCGCCCGCAACCAGCTGAGCCAAAGCGACACCCTCTGGGAATCGAAAACGAAACCAAAGGTCGAGCGCTCATACTCGTTCTGACCATTCAGGCAGAGCCTGGAAGGAATCCAGGTGCCGGGCTCGCCAAACTCGAACCACGCAAGGAAGGAGCGCCCATCGGCCTTGACATACGCTTGAACGGAGGCGCTGCAAAGGAACGATGCAAACAACTCTCCCCTCCTGACCGGACAAAGCTCCAGGGAACGCCGCACATAAAAGTGAGCTCGGTCGCCGATCCCCAAAGGGCTAAGGCCAAGCGGCCCCTGCTCCACAACCAGCGCGGCTTCCTCGGTGTAGAACACACGTCTCCGACTCTGAGGACGGGCATGATCTGACCGGTGAAAATCCAATGCGAGGGCGACTTGACCCTCTGCATCTTCACCGTCCCCGAACTGCTTCACCAACCAACTGGGGACCGCCTCACCCTGCAACAAGCCCTCCAACTCCGTCTCGCCGGCCACCTTGGTCAGATCAATTTTGTGAAAAAACACTTGACCGCAGGGCGGCGGTGACCTGCCGGAGGCACCGCGGGCAACCAGTCCGACGAAGAGGTCGAGGAAGCGTTCCTTGCGGTTCGCGAACCCAAACAGCTCCCGCCCTGGACGACCGGCGAGGTCAAGGGCCAAGGCCAGAAGCATGTGAGCGCGCGCCCTGGTGCGATGGACATCGCCAGGATTGTCCGTCCGTGCAACATCGCCACTCCAGTTGGCGTGGCTCAAACCGTGAAGGAGATAGCGACCGTCCGGCCCACCGGAGAGCGTAACCGTGTACTCTTCCGAGCCATCCCGCGACAGGAAGGTGGCTCCCAAGCCCTCCCCATGGAGCTGCAACTGGGTTTTCGCAAAGTTGGTCCGATGAACCACATTGAGATCAAGCACTCCCGGAGGCACGGCCTTAAAGATGCCCTGACCGTGGTTCTCGAGCGCTTTGCCAGGATCTCCGTCGCGCACAGTCAGAACACCGTGAAGGAGCAGCAGCCACTTGGCGAGATCGGGATGCGGCGTTGTGGGGCGAACGCGCATCTTGTCGTTCCACGCTTCGAGCACCTCCATTTCAAACTCGGGAAGATCCCCTCCAGCCTCGGGGAGCGAAAGGCTCACCTGCGTCTGTGACTTCACATCAAGCGAGACCTGCAGTCGCATTCGGACACGGGCCGGGCAGGTTGCATCCCAAGCCACATCTCCAACGAGCCAAAGAGTGTCGCCGCAGATCGCGTACACCCGTACTTGACGCGCGGTCGCCAGCAGGAGCGTGGCGCCGAAGATGTCCCGTTGCATCAACGCGGGCGGTGCAACGACGACGCCAGCAGGATCAGCGCGCAGGTGAACGGATTGTGCCCGA
The DNA here is from genome assembly GCA_040376505.1 of Alphaproteobacteria bacterium. Lineage (GTDB taxonomy): Bacteria > Myxococcota_A > UBA796 > UBA796 > UBA2385 > JBEIQK01. The sequence continues at coordinate 4,694 of JBEIQK010000093.1, forward strand.
GCCACACCGTCGCGCAGGCTGAAGCCCACGACAAGTACCAGGATTCCGGGTCGGGAAAGCTCGACCAACCGGTGGAACTCGTTGGGGGAGGGCTTTGAAATCCAATCCGTAGCCCCATGCTGCAGGCGGAGTCGTCCGACCAGCTTCGAATCGACAAGCACATCTGCTTCGCCCTTCAGGACGGCCTGAAGAACGGCGGAAGCGTCCGGACCGACAAAAGAGAGCTCCAACATTCGGAGGTCCGTGGAGAAAGCTGATGCCCAGGTGAGAAGGCTGAAACCAGCGATCAGGCTAAACGAGCAAATCAATACAGTCAAGTAGACCGAATCGACTCTTCACACCGGTGTACGAACAGAACGCCCCGTGAAGTGCAAGTAGACCGTCGGGGTCACCACCATGTCGAGCAGCGTGCTCGACACAAGCCCCCCCAAGACCACGATGGCCACAGGCCCCAGCACCTCCTTGCCGGGCTCGCCGCTGGCCAGGGTCAGGGGGATCAACCCCAAGCCCGCCGACAGCGCCGTCATCGCCACGGGCACGAGGCGCTCCAGGCTGCCCCGCACCACCAGCTCCACGCCGCGGGGGCTGCCCTCTTCGCGCTCCAGGTGCTGGTAGTGGCTGATCATCAGGATCGAATTGCGGCTGGCGATGCCGCACAGCGTGATGAAGCCCACCAGCGTCGCCACCGACAGCGAAGCCCCCGAGAGCCAGAGGGCCGCCACCGCCCCCACCATCGCCAGCGGGATGTTCAGCAGCACCTGCAGCACGAGGCGATGATCGCCAAAGTGGACATAGAGCGCCGCGTACATGCCCAGCAGGGCGAGCAAGGCCAGCAGCGCGATCTGGCGGCTGGCCTCGGCCTGCTGGGCGTGCTGGCCATCGACCCGCGCGTGGTAGCCCGCCGGCAGGCTGGTGGAGGCCAGTTGGGCGCGCACCTCGTCGACGACCTCCTGGGCGTCGCGGCCGGCGGTGCTGGCCGACAAGGCGATGCGCGGCTGACCGTCCTCGTGGAGGATCTGGTTGGGCCCGGCGCCGATCTGGATGGTGGCCAGTTGGGAGAGCGTCAGGGCCCGGCCGTCGTCCAGCACGATGGGCGCCCGCCCCAGCGCCTCCGGATCGGCGCGCCAGGCCTCGGCATAGCGCACGACCACCGGCAAGACGCGGTTGCCATCAGGGATCTCGGCGACGGTGTGGCCGCCGATGGCCACGCCGAGCAGTTCGGTGAGGGCGCCGGCGGGCAAGGCGAAGCGGGCGGCGGCCTCGCGATCGACCTCCACCTGCAGTTGGGGGATCAGCACGGCGGCCTCGACGTTGAGGTCGACGAGGCCGCGAATGCTGGCGAGGCGCTTGGAGAGCAGCAGGGCCTCTTCGCGCAGCACGGCGGTGTCGGGGCCGAAGAGCTTGACCACAAGCGGGGCCCGCACGCCGCTCAGCAGGTGATCGAGGCGGTGGCTGATCGGCTGGCCCAGGCTGAGCTGCAGGCCCGGCAGGCGGCCAAGGCGCGCGCGAATCTCGGCCAGGGTGGCCTCGCGGGGGCGCTCGCCGGGGAGAAGGTCGACGTCGATCTCGGTGAAGTGCACCCCCTCGGCGTGCTCGTCGAGCTCGGCGCGGCCGGTGCGGCGGCCCACGCTGCGCACCTCGGGCAGGGTGAGGAGCTGCTGCTCGGCGATGCGGCCAAGGCGGTCGGACTCCGTCAGGCTGATGCCCGGATCGCCGATCAGCGTGAGCGTGAGCGTGCCTTCGTTGAGATCAGGCAAAAAGCGCCGCTCCAAGAAGGGCAGCGATGCGGCGGCCAGGACGACAAGCAGCAAGGTGCCGCCGAGCACGCGGCGGGGCTGCACCAGGGCCGCGCCAAGCAGGCGGGCGTCGAGGGCCTTGAGCCGGCGCACCAGGGCCCCTTCGGCGGCGGGCTGGCGGGCGACGAGGCCGGGGAGGAGCAAGCTGGCCAGGGCCGGCGTGACGGTGAGCGAGACGACGAGGCTGGCCAGGATGCTGGTGATGTAGGCCACGCCGAGGGGGGCGAAGAGCCGGCCCTCAATTCCCGACAGCGCGAAGAGGGGCAGGAAGACCAGAACGATCAAAACGGTAGAAAAGACGATCGAAGAGCGGACCTCGCGGCTGGCCTCGAAGACCACCGCCAGGGTGGGCCGCGGATCGGGGCGGGCGCGGTTCTCGCGCAGGCGGCGCAGCACGTTCTCGACGTCGACGATGGCGTCATCGACCAGCTCGCCGATCGCCACGGCGAGGCCGCCGAGGGTCATGGTGTTGATGCCGAGCCCCATCGCGTCCAAACAGAGGGCGGCCACCACAAAGCTGAGCGGGATGGCCACCAGGGTGATCGCGGTGGTGCGCAGGTTGAGGAGGAAGGCGAAGAGCACCACGGCGACGAGGATGGCGCCGTCGCGCAGCGCCTCCTCGACGTTGTCGACGGCGGCCTCGATGAAGCGGGCCTGCCGGAAGAGCGGCGTGACGCGCAGGCTCGGCACGGTGCCGTGGGAGAGGGCGTCCAGCGCCTCGGTGAGGTCGGCGTCGAGGCGCAGCGTGTCGGCGCCGGGCTGCTTGTGGACGCCGAGGATCACGCCCGGCGCGCCGTTGACGCCGGCCATCCCGCGCATCGGCGCCACGCCAAGGTGGACGTCGGCGACATCGGCGAGGCGGATGGTGGCCCCCTCCCGAATTGCTACCACGGTCTCGCCGATCACGGTGGGATCGACGCTCCGGGCGAGGTTGCGGACGAGGTACTCCTGGCTCTTGCGCTCGACGAAGCCCCCGGCCGAGACGCCCTGGGCCAGGGCAGCGGCCTCGGTGACGGCCGAGAGGGGGATGGCGCGGTCGGCGAGGCGGTCGGGGTGCACCGCGACCGAGAGTTGGGCCTGCCCGCCGCCCAGCACCACCACCTGGGAGACGCCGGGGACCGCGAGCAGGCGCGGGCGAAAGGTGGTGTCGGCCATCGCGCGCAGGGCCGGGCCGTCGAGGGTGCCATCGGGGGCGGAAAGGCCCACCAGCAGGATCTCACCCATGATCGAGGTGACGGGGCCCAGGCTGGGGCGGGCCTCGCGGGGCAGCTCCTCGGCGACGGCGCTCAGGCGCTCGGTGACCTGCTGGCGGTGGCGCCAGATGTCGCCCTCCCAATCGAACTCCACCCAGACCACCGACAAGCCCGGCGCCGACTGGCTCCGCACCCGCTCCACCCCCGGCGCGCCGCTCATCGCCAGCTCGATCGGGCGGGTCACCTGGGCCTCGACCTCCTCGGGGGAGAGGCCGCCCGACTCGGTGAGCACGGTGACCGTGGGCCGGTTGAGATTGGGGAAGACATCGACGGGCAGCGAGATGGCGCGCTGGCCGCCCCAAAGGAGCAGGGCCAGGGCGAGGAGCAGCACCACCGCCCGGTGCCGCAGGCTCAGATCGATGAGGCGATCGAACATCAGCGCCCCGCGAGGCTGCGCAGGGGGGCGGTGCCGACCACCACCACCCGCTCGCCGGGCTCCACGCCAGCGCGGATCACCCGGTCGGCGCCGACGCGGGGGCCGGCCTGCACGGGGCGCAGGGTGAAGCGCTCGGGCGCTGACTTGACGAAGACCAGGGGCGTGTTGTCGCTGTCGATCAGGGCCTCGTCGGGCACGAGGAGCTGCAGGTTCTTGGGCCCGGCGTCGATCCAGGCGGTGGCGGTCATGCCGGGGCGGATCAGGGGGTCATCGCCCTGCACCGCCAGGGTCAAGGTGAGCTGGCCGGTGGCCGGGTCGGCCTCCTGTCCGGCGTCGAGGACCACGGCGGGGAGCACCAGACCGGGCAGGGCGCCGACGGTGACCTGGGCGGCGGCGCCGGCGATCACCCCCAGGGCGGCGGCCTCGGGCACCCGGACCTCGACCCAGAGCGTTGCGGCCCCATCGACGATTCGAAAAAGCGAGTCGCCGGGCTCGACCTGATCGCCCGGGCGGGCGTCGATGTGGGCGAGCTGGCCAGAGAGGGGGGCGCGCAGGGGCCAGGTGGGGCCGCCCTTTCCCAGCGCGACGGCGGCGGCCTCGGCCTGGGCCAGGGCCTCGCGGGCCACCGACAGGGCCCCGGCGCGGGCCATGCGCTCGCGATCGGAGATGGCGGCGCCGAGCCCGCTGGCCTGGGCGGCGTCGCGCTCGGCCAGCTCCAGCTCGCTGCGGGCGCGGGCGACCGAGGTGAGCGCCTCAGCGCGCTCGCGGGCCAGGGCAGCCCGATCAGCGCCGACGGGGATCTCGGCCAGCAGACCGAGGAGATCGCCGGCCCGCACGCTGGCGCCGGGCGAGGGAAAGCCGCTCTCGGGGGCGCCGAGAAGCCCGGGGACCGGCGCGCGCAAGGTGGCGATGCTGCCAGGGCGCCCCACGAAGTGGCCGATGCCCTGCACCTGCGGCGCCACCGCCGCACGATGGGCGGGCAGGGTGCGCAGCCCGACGAGAAACTGCGCGTCGAGCGGCAGATCGAGGGCGCTGTTGCCGGAGGAGCGGGAGGGCGGCTGGGGGTTGTGGACCTCGCCGCCATGGCCCTGGGCATGGGCCGCGACGAGCAGGCCGCCCACCAGGGCGCTGCTGCGCGGGCGGCGGGCGATCAGGGCCCCGAGCAGCAGCCCGCCCAGCCCCACGCCGAGGAGGGCCCAGGGCGATCCACCCGCCGAGGCCACGCCGCCTTCGGGCAGCAGGCCGATGGAGATCCCGGTGATGGCGAGCAGATCGGCCTTCGCCCCCTCCAGGACGAGCGAGCCGGCGTAGTCGCCGGGGGCCGGCAGCGAGAGGGTGGTGGCCCAGGTGCCGGGGCCCGCCGCCACGAGGGTGGGGCTGAGGGCCGCCGGACCGCTGAGCTGCAGGCGGGCGGCCGAGAGCTCGAGGGGGGCGGAGGTGGCCCAGTCGGCGAGGAGGAGGGTGGCGGGCTGCTCGCCGGTGTGCGGATCGCCGATGTGCAGCACAGCGTCGGTGGCGCCGCTGGTGGCGGCGATGCGCAGGCCGCTTTGGGTGAGGGTGGCCGGCGGTGGGCTGTGGACCTCGCCGCCATGGGCGAGAACGACAGAGGCAGCGCCGAAGAGCCAGACCATGGAGACCTCACCGCGCCCCGGCGGTGGGTCGCAGGCCACGTCGCCTCAGTCGTCCATCCCGGGGAGCGCCCCCGCCATAGCCCACTGATCGAGCTCGGCGCGGGCGCGGCGCCATTGGGCCTCGATCGACCCCAATCGCGCCTCGGTGGCCAGCTCGCGGCGGGCGACGTAGTCGGGCAGCGACAGCTCGCCGGCGACGAGGAGCTGACCGAGCGTGCGCTCCAGCTCGCCGAGGCCCTCGATCTGCCAGGCCTCCACCAGCAGGCCGGTGATCTGCAGCTCGCTGTCGGCGGCGCTGCGGTCGATCTGGGCCTGGGCCTGGGCCTCGCGCAGGTTGACCTCGCCGAGCTCGGCGCGGGCCTCGGCGCCCTTGGGGCTGCGGCCGAGCGGCAGGGTCATCTCCACGCCGTAGAGCGCGGTGGCGGGCGCGTCTCCGAGGGTGGCGCCGGTGGTGAGGGCCAGATCGGGGGCGCGCACCCAGGCGGCGGTGTTGGCCTCGAGGCGGGCGGCGCGGCGGGCCAGATCGGCGCGCAGAACGATCGGGCTCTCGACGGGGGAGGAAGGAGGGGCGGCGGGCAAGGGGGCCCAGGCGCCGAGGACGACGTTGCCATCGGGGTTCTTGCCGAGGGCGCGCTGGAGATCGAGCAGGGCGATGTGGGCGGCGCGCTGGGCGTCGAGGGAGCGGCCCAGGGCCCGGGCGGCGTCGGCCTGGAGCAGGGCGCTCTCGCTGGCCGGCCACTCTCCGGCGGCGACCCGGGCGCGGGCGGCGCGCTGGACCTCGGAGGCGAGGGCCTGGGCGTCGGTGTAGAGGCGGGCGACCTCGGCGGCCTGCCAGGCGTCGAGCCAGGCGGCCCCCGCCGAGAGGCCGGCCTCGACCCGGGCGAGCATGGCGTCCTGGCCGGCGACGGCCCGCCAGCGCTCGGCGGTGCGCCGGCGCATCCAGGCCTCGGTCTCGATGGGCACCGTCAGCGCGAGGGTGTCGCCGTGATCGTCGCGCTCGAAGGCGAGGCGGGGGTCCTCGGCCCAGGCGGCCTCGGCGCGGGCCTCGGCGATCGCGGCGCCGCGGGCCGGGTTCACGCGCTGGGCGCCAAAGCTGCGCGTGGCGCCGATGTCGATGGCCTCCATCAGGCTGAGGGGCTCGGCGGCCTGGGCGAGCCCGAGGAGGAGGAGGATCATGGGCAACGGCTGGAGGTTGGGGCGGCGCGGGTGGTGGCGCCCTCCTGGGGGCTGCCATCCTCGGCGACGTAGCCGAGCACCGCGAGGGCGGCGGCCAGTTCGGGGTCCATGCCCTCCAGATCGGTGCCATCCGCGGCGGGGATGGGGTGGATGCCGTAGGTCAGCGCCACAGCGCGCTTGCCGACGCGGCCGCGAAAGAGGGCGGGGGCCTTGGCGGCCATCGGCGGAGGGCCCTCGGCGCCGAAGTTGGGCAGGGCGGTGGAGGACTCGTCGCCGGCGCGCAGGTAGATGCTGGCGCTGGCCAGGGCGGGGCCGAGCTCGCCGGTAGGGACGATGAAGACCTCGCGGGTGCCGGGGTAGCCGCCATGCCAGGTGGCAAAGACCCGATCGGGGCAGACCTCCAGGGTGACCTCGGAGCTCATCAGCGGGTCGTCGCCGACCACGGCGTGGGCGACGCCCTGGGGCAGGATCACCTCGACCTCGAGATCGGTCTTGCCCTGGCTCTTGGCCGGCAGGATGCGCAGGCCGGGAAGCACGGGACGATCGAGGCTCTCGGACATCGCAGCCCAGAAGGGAGCGCCACCCGGGCCCTTGGCGAAGATGTCGGTGGCCTCAGCCGGATCGGCGAGGAGGTCATAGGCCTCCTGGCTGCCTTCGTGGGTGATGTACTTCTGGCCCTCGGCGGTGAGCACGCCCCACATGCGGGTGCCGTAGAGCGGGCGGCCGACGGCGAGGGGGCGGCTGGCCGCCGACGGGTCGCTGGCCAGGGTCTGCAGGGGCTGGCCGGTCATGCCCTCGGTGCTGAGCCCGGCGGCGACGGCGAAGGTGGGGGCGACATCCTTGAGGCTGACCGAGGCCTCCACCCGGGTGGCCGGCAGGCCCGGGCCGCGGGCGACCAGGGGGATGCGCATCAGCTCGTCGTAGAGCGTGTGGCCGTGCTCGAAGCCGCCATGATCCCAGAACTCCTCGCCGTGATCGGCCAGCAGGATCACGGTGTCGTCGGGGCCGAGGCTGTCGAGGAAGCCGGAGAGGGCGTAGTCGATGTAGGCGATGCTGTTGTCGTAGCGATCGCGCACGTACTGGCGGCCCTCTTCGCCCAGCCGCTCACCGGCGCGCGTGACGTCGCTGCGGTGGAAGGTGTCTTCGCGCAGGGCGCGGGGGCGCTCTCCGCTGAAGCGGCTGCGCCAGGGCCAGGGCTCGCGGTAGGGCAGGTGGGCGTCCATCAGGTGCAGGACGAGGAAGGCGTCGCGATCGGGGTGTTCGTCGATGAATTCGCGGGCGCGATCGACCTGCACCCAGGCCTGGGGCCAGTTGATGCAGCGGTGGACGCTCCAGCCCTCGGCGATGCCGAAGTTGGAGGAGAGGTAGACGTTGCCGGCGAGGTAGGCGGTGGCCCAGCCGGCCTCGCCGAGGCGGCGGTGCAGGCGGGGGATCGCGTTCCAGGCCTCGGGATCGGCGCCGAGCAGCATGGTGCGGCTGCTGGGCAGGGTCCAGGGGGCGATGGTGCGCGCCTGCTCAAAGACAGCGCCCTCGGCCGCCCAGGCGTCGATGGCGGGGCTGGTGGGCCGATCGTAGCCATAGAGCGAGAGGTGATCGCGCCGCAGGGTGTCGACGAAGATCATCACCATCCGGCGGGGGCGATCGGTGGGGGTAAAGATGAGGGGGTCGGTGACGAAGACGTAGTCCCAGTCGGGGCTCTCGCCGGGGTCGCTCTCAAAGCGCAGCGAGACGGTACGCCCGGCCCAGGCGGCGAGGCTGGCGCGGTGGGGGCGGACCCGGCGCAAGGTGACGGCCTCGTCGAGGAGCGCGGTCTCCTGCCCCTCGTCCACGAGGGTGACCCGCAGGCGGGCGCCATCGCTGCGGTACTGGGGGTCGGCGGCCTCGGGGGGCACGATCAGGGCGCCGAAGTCGAGCACGCCGCCTTCGGGGACGGTGACCTGGAAGGTGAGCGAGGCCGGCGCGGGCAGCAGGAAGCCCTCGCGGGTGCTGTCGTCGACCTGCAAGGACTGGAAGGCGGCGGCGGCCTCAGCGGGGGTCTGAGCCTCCACCCGCAGGCTGGCCTCGCGCTCCAGGGCCCGGCTGTAGCGAACGGCGTACTCCCAGGGCTGCGGCGGGCCGTCCTCGGCGGGACGCCGCACCACTACGCTGTCGGCGGTGAAGGACCAGGTGCCCTTGGTAGACCAGCC
>JBEIQK010000346.1:0-6562 GCA_040376505.1 Alphaproteobacteria bacterium
CATCCGGTCGGCGTCGGTGACGAAGTAGGGGCTCAGGTAGCCGCGGTCGAACTGCATGCCGTCGACGGTCTTCAGCTCGGTCTCGAGGCCCTTGTTCTCTTCGACGGTGATGACGCCTTCACGGCCGACCTTGTCCATCGCGTCGGCGATCATGCGGCCGATCGACTCGTCGCCGTTGGCCGAGACGGTGCCGACCTGGGCGATCTCGTTGCTGTCCGAGACCGGGCGGCTCATCTTGTGCAGCTCGGCCACGATGGCCTCAACCGCGGTGTCGATGCCGCGCTTGAGCTCCATCGGGTTGTGGCCCGCCGCCACCAGCTTGAGACCGGTGCGGAAGATGCTCTGGGCCAGCAGGGTGGCGGTGGTGGTGCCGTCGCCGGCGGTGTCGGAGGTCTTGGAGGCGACCTCCTTGACCATCTGGGCGCCCATGTTGGTGAACTTGTCTTCGAGCTCGATCTCCTTGGCGACGGTGACGCCGTCCTTGGTGACCACGGGGGCGCCCCAGCTCTTCTCGATCACGACGTTGCGACCCTTGGGCCCCAGCGTGACCTTGACGGCGTTGGCGAGGATGTCGACGCCCTGAAGGACCTTGTTCCGGGCTTCGATGTCGAAGAGGATCTCTTTGGCAGCCATGGAATGAACTCCTTGCGGAGGGGTGGATTCAGAAGGAAAGCTGTAGGAGGACCCGCGGGCAGCATGAACGAGCCCCCACCACCATCACCAGCGACGGCGCGCAGGGGCCTCCCGCGGGAGCGGGCTCAGTCGAGGATGCCGAGGATGTCTTCCTCGCGCAGGATGAGGCGCTCTTCGCCATCAACCTTGATCTCGGTGCCCGCGTACTTGCCAAACAGCACCTTGTCGCCAACAGCCACGGTGAGCGGGGTCACCTTGCCGTCGTCGGCCACGCGGCCGTTGCCCACAGCCACCACGGTGCCCTCGGAGGGCTTCTCCTTGGCGCTCTCGGGCAGGAACAGGCCGCTCTTGGTCTTGGTGGGCTCGTCGTTGCGCTTGACAACAACGCGATCGAACAGAGGACGGATGGTCGTCATGGGATCCTCCACAGTCCAGCAAGGGTGGATTGAGGGGGTGGGTTGGTGAAATCGAGGAGCCACTCACAGCGCGGCTGGTCCAGCGCGCGCCGGACTGCTCCCCGGGCGGCCCGTGACGTAGTCACCACACCCTGTGCGTCAACCGGTGGGCCTCAAAAAGTGTCTCGAAGCCCGCCCCCCGCAGCCGTACTCTCCCAACAGGAAGCCTCAAAGAAGCCACCGCAGGAGCGCCCATGGGTCGAAGCACCGCCGCCATCGCCGCCGCCGACAATCTCTTTGACTTCTTTCACCAGGAGGTCGACGCCGCCAAGAGCCACCGGCGGGCCCCGGTGAGCGAGGAGGGCGTTTACTACCTCACCAATCTCCTCGTCGAGCGCAGCCGGGCCGAGGCCGAGCCGCCGGCCAACACCCTGGTCGAGCTGCAGATCCAGGCCGCCCAGGCCCCCGGCCCCGCCGCCGTCACCGCCCTGCGCGAGCTCGGCGACAAGGCGCTCTACACCTCGGGCTTCTTTCGCAGCTCCATCGCCCACCACCGCGCCGTGAGCCTCGACTACTACATGGAGATGGGCGCCAGCGCCTACCAGCGCCTCGCCCGGGCGCTGCACAGCCGCGCCCCCGCCGACCCCAGCGGCCACAAGCCGATGGACGCCATCTTCGGCGAGCTTGGCCGCTGCTTCCGCCTCTGCAGCGACCTGCTCCAGGAGGTGCGCTCCAGCGTGCGCGCCCAAACCGACGACGCCAGCGACGCCGCCGTGCTGGCGCTCTACGAGGAGTGGCTCGCCACCGGCAGCCGCGCCGCCGCCGAGCGGCTCAAGGCCCTGGGGGTGGTGCCCCTGCGCCCCGGCAGCCGCCCGATCGCCGACTAACGGCGCATCGGCAGCAGGCCGGGCAGCTCCTCTTTGGCCGGCAGCGCCGTCTTCAAGGGCGGGATGAGCTGGCCATGGGAGTACACGAGGCCCTCGTTGCCCACCACGCCGCAGCTCACGAAGAACTTGACGGCGTCTTCTACGCTCATGTCGATGACCGTTACATCCTGGCGGCTCAGCACCACCGGGTAGCCGAGATGCAGGTGGTTGCTCGGAAAGAAGACCACCATGCGGTCGTCGGTGGGGTCGTCAGACACGCGCTCCTGGGCGACAAGGCCCAACGTGTGCCGGCCCACCATCGGGTACTCCACCAGCACCACCTTGGAGAAGGGCACCTTGCTGTGGTCGGTGAAGGGCACCACCACCTGCCGGCTCGCCTTGTAGAGCGAAGCGACGATCGGCACGCGGGTGATCAGCTCTTCGACCCCGCCCAGCAGCCGCTTGAAGAAGACCATCCGCGTGAGCCAGCCGATGCCCACCACCACGAGGCCGGTCACCAGCAGGCCGAGCCCCGGGATCGCGAAGGTGATGCCCGTATAGCGCTGGATGACCTGGTTGATGCTGTCGCCCAGCACCCCATCGACCATCGCGAAGAGCAGCGCCAGGATCTTCCAGGTGATGAAGAGCGGCAGCAGGGCGAGCAGACCGGCGAGGAAGCTCTGCCGCAGCGAGTGCGAAAAGGAGTCCGGCGTGGGCGTGTCGAGCGGCGGCTGGTTCATCGCGATCTCCGAGAATGAGTCGAAGCCTGTACCCCAAAACAGGCCCCGGCAAGCCCCCCCGCGACCTTAGCGCGGCGGCGTACGGCGCTCGCTCTTGCGCTCGGCCCGCCCCTCGGCCCGCATCGCCTCCAGCTGCTCCCACTGGGCCGGCGTCAGCACCTTGCGGATCTCCACCAGGAGCGCCAACTGGTTGCGCCGCAGGTCGCCCTCCGCCGCCACCAAGGCGTCGACGGCCTTGGAGAGGGCCTTCTCATCGAGCTTCTCGGCGCTCATCAGGCGCTTGACATCGAGCCCCGCCTTGGCCTTGCGCGCCTTGATGTCGATGCGGGACTGGTGGCTGGCGTAGAAGGCGTCCTCCACCTTGGCCTTCTGCTCGGCCGAGAGGCCCAGGCGCTCGGCCACCTCGGGGAAGTGCCGGGCGAGGCGATCGGTGTCGTCGCGGCCGTGGCCGCCGCCCTCGTCGTCCATGGCCATCGCATCGAGCTCATCACCGGGGGGCCCCGCCACCGCAGGGGCCAGGGTCAGAAACAGCGAGAACAGCGCGCTCATCAGCATCACAACGCTCCTTCGCCCAGCAGGGCGCTCATGGGGTCGGTGGGATCCACCTCTTCGTAGGGATCGAGCAGGGCCAGCACGCCGGCTTCCTCAGCCTCGGCCTCCTCGTCGGCGACGAGGTCGAGGGCATCAAAGACATCGGCCGTGCCTTCGCCAAGGGCCATGACCGGCGGCGCCGACTCCTCGGCCGGGCCCTGAACCTGGGCCAGCAGCAGCGCCGCCAGCCCGATCAGGCCCACCGTCCGGGCCCGCCGGCCCCAGACCGCCCGGCTCAGCGCTCCCGCCGAGGGGAGCGCCACCATCGGAGGCCGCGGGTGGGCCAGGGGCCCCAGCACGAGCCGCCGACAGCGCGGGCAGGAGGCCTGGTGGGCGGCCTCGGCCGGCGTCAGGTCGCCGCCAAGAATCAGCCGCTGATCGATGTCTTCACACATGGTCCAGCTCCAGACGCACCCGAGCCAGGGCGCGCGTGAGGTGGGTCTTGATCGTCTCGGTGGACAAACCCGTCGCCTCGGCGATCTCCGGCAAGGTCCAGCCCTCATCGAAGCGCAAGCCAAAGACGAGGCGCTGCTGGGCCGACAAGCGCTCCACCGCCCGGCGAAGCGCCAGAACATCGTGGGCGTGGGCCGGATCGTCGATCACCGGCACCTCGGGCACATCCTCGCCAAAAGGCAGCCAGCGCCGCACCGAACGCCAGCGCAGGGCCCGCAGGCTCTCCCGCACCACGATCCGCCGAAGCCAGCCCCGCCGGGCCACTGGATCGCGCAGGGCCTCGCGATGCCGCCAGGCGCGGATCCAGGCCTCCTGAAGCACATCCTGGGCCTCGCTGGCGTCGCCCATCATGCGGGTCGCCAGCGCAGTCAGCGCAGGGGCCTCGTCGGCGAGGATGCCGTGCAGAAGGGCATCAGCGGAGGGGAGTTGGGTCAAGGTCGCTTCCATCGACAGGTAGACCCCCCAGGGCCGCACCCTGGGGGACCCTCCGAAGAGAATCTTCTCACCGCCGCCGTGCAATGCGCTGCAATCGTTTGAAGTTCAGGCGCAAAGCACGGTGCCGACGAAGCCTTCGATGACCCTCACCGCGCCCGCCCCCTTGTGGCCCACCTACCCCTTCCCTACAACGGAGGGCCGCCCGCCCGCGAATCTCGAAGGAGGCCGCATGGCGCCCCCCCTCGGCCAGATTCGCCTCAGCGCGACCCCACGCCCTCCCCCCGGCTGGGTCTTCTGCGAAGGCCAGCTCCAGCCCCTCTCCCAACGCCGCCCGCTCTTCGCCGCCATCGGCGCCCGCTTTGGCGGCGACGGCCGCAGCACCCTGGCCTTGCCCGCCCTTCGCCTCGCCGTCGACTCTCCCCTGCGCTTCCTCCTGCAGGCGGAGTCCGACCCGCCGCCCTGGGAGGCGCCGCCCGAGCAGGATCAGCGCCTCATCCTCGGGCCCCTGCCGGGGGAGGGCTGGAGCCTGCGCCCCGAGCGGCTCGGCCCTGTGCAGATCATCGAGCCCACCTCCGCGCAGTCGGCAGCGCCGCTGTTGGGCGAGGTGCGCCTGTGGGTGGCCGAGGCCCGCCTGCCGGGCTGGCTGCCCTGCGAGGGAGACCGCCTCTCCGAAGCCTGCCCGATCTGCGGGCCGATCTGCCGGCCCACCCGCCGGGGGCGCCGCTTTTTGTCCGGGTCTGGCGGGGTTGAGAAGTGAAACGGTTGTCGGGACAAGGGTCCTGAGTCGGGTTAAGCGACCCCGCCATGTTCCTCGTCCTCCTCGCCGCCTGCCTCGTCAATGAGGATCTGTACGCCGCCCGGCGCCTGGCGCTCTCCGACCGTGACGGCGACGGCCAGAGCCCCGACCAGGGCGACTGCGACGACAACGACCCCCTCCGCTACACCGGCGCGCCGGAGTCCTGCGACGGAGAGGATGACAACTGCAACGGCGTCATCGACGAAGAGGGCACCGATGGCGCCTGGTACCTCGACAATGACGGCGACGGCCGCGGCGCCAACGCCTCCCGTACCACCCTCTGTGTCCCCCCCGAAGGCACCTGGACGCAGGTCGGCGACGACTGCAATGACTACGACGCCCAGATCTACCCCGGCGCCCCCGAGCGTTGCGATGGCGTCGATCAGGACTGCGATCAGACCCTGGACGAAGACGCCATCGACCCCGCCACCTGGTACCTCGACGCCGATGGCGACGGCTACGGCGACCCTGAGACCGCGCAAGTTTCCTGCGAAGCCCCCGCCGGCTACCTCGACGATGGCACGGACTGCGATGACACCGCGCCCGCCACCCATCCCGATGCGGCGGAGCTGTGTGACGGCATCGACAACAACTGCGATGGCGAATTCGATGAGCCCCCCGTACTGGGTGGTGACTGGTTCCCCGATGTCGATGGCGACGGGTTCGGCGACCCCACGGGGGCGCCCGGCTGCCGGCCCGCCGACGGCCTCGTACAAAACACCCTCGACTGTGATGACCTCGACAACACCGTTCACCCCGACGCGGAGGAGATCTGCAGCGACGGCATCGACAACAACTGCGATGGTGGCGCTGGAAGCTGCGACTGGCCGGCCTACCTGGACCTGGACACCTTCCCAAGCATTCGCGGAGAGAGCCTGGGCGAATGGGTCGCGGACACCATCCACCGGGCCGACATCAATGCTGACGGTGACCCGGAGTTGCTGATGGGCATCGGCAATCTGGAGTCGCCCAGCGGACAGATGGATGTTGGCGGCATCACTCTGTGGACGGACCCACCATCCAGCCCGCGCGTGACCTCCGATGCCAGCGCCACCTGGTGGGGAGACGCACCCTGGCAGTTTGTCGGGAGCGCCAGCGCCGTCTGCGACTTCAACGGCGATGGCATTGACGATGTCATCGTCTCGGCAATTGGAACCGACGTCACGGACTCCTTGGCGAATGGCGCGATTCATGTCCTGTACGGCCCCAACGCTATTACTACCGCCCCTGTCGCATCCCTTGCAGACTGGTCCATGTATGGCGACGACTTCACTGCCCTGTTCGGCTACAACCTCGAGTGTGTACCGGACATGAGCGGCGACGGCCTGCCCGACCTGATCCTCGGCTACGGAGGGCAGAACCACCCCGACTCCGACAACTACGGCATGGCGAACCTCATCACCACCAAAGACACCAGCCTTACCAGCTATGCCGAGGTCACCGATGCCAAGATCTACGGCACCGACGAACACAACAAAGGAATGGGCTCCGGCATCGAAGCGGTCGACTATAACGGTGACGGCCTCACCGACTACGCCGTGGGCTGCCCGATCGAAGACGGCTACGCCTACCTCTTCGAGTCCCCCGTGACCGGCACCCTCACCCAGAACGACGCGACTGTCACCTTTTGGCCCGAGGTGACCAGCGGCGCTA